>NZ_JAVRFH010000037.1:0-88771 GCF_031845825.1 Streptomyces lancefieldiae
TGCGCTCCGTCGACCGGCCCGTCTACGACACCCTCATGTCCGACCAGCTCGACACCGCCGTCGAACGCAACGGCAAGGGCGACCTCGCCACACTCCTCGCCGGCGGCGACACCTGGACCGTCGTCGGCTGAGAGCGGCGGTGCGCGACGATTTCTCGAGGCCCGGGCCCCAGGCGCCCGGGCCTTTTCGCGCGCCGGGCACTTACAGGTACGCCAGTACCTTACTTTGAAGTGCGCACTTTCCAGAAGTTAGCGCTCCCTCTAGGGTTAGTGTCATCGACCCCGCCACAAGGAGCACTGAAGCCATGAGCATCGTCGTCACCGGAGCCACCGGACACCTCGGCCGCCACGTCGTACGGCAGCTGCTGGAGAAGGTGCCGGCCGACCAGGTCACCGCGGTCGTCCGGGATCGCGACAGGGCCGCCGACCTCGCCGCCCGGGGGGTCCGCCTCGCGGTCGCCGACTACAACGCCCCCGAGACCTTCGACGGCCTGTTCGCGGCCGGCGACCGGGTCCTGCTGATCTCCGGCAACGAGTTCGACAAGGGCCGCGTCCAGCAGCACACCGTCGTGATCGAGGCGGCCAGGAAGGCCGGAGTCGCCCTGCTCGCCTACACCAGCGCCCCCAGCAGCCTCAAGGCCTCGCTCGCCGACGACCACCGCGCCACCGAGGAGGTGCTGGTCGGCTCGGGCGTGCCGTACGTGCTGCTGCGCAACGGCTGGTACCACGAGAACTACACCGAACGGCTCGCCCCGGTCCTGGAGCACGGCGCCCTCGTGCAGGCGGCCGGCGAGGGCCGGATCTCCTCCGCCTCCCGCGCCGACTACGCGGCCGCCGCCGTCGCCGTACTGACCGGCGAGGGCCACGAGAACACGGCGTACGAGCTGGGTGGCGACGAGGCGTGGAGCTTCGCCGAGTACGCCGCCGAGCTGAGCCGGCAGACCGGCAAGGAGATCGCCTACAACCCCGTCTCCGCCGAGGCCTACACCGGCATCCTCACCGGCGCCGGAGTGCCCGGGCCGCTGGCCGCCGTCCTGACGGGCGTGGAGGCATCCATCGAGAGGGGCGAGCTGGTCGTCTCCACCGGCGACCTGTCCCGCCTCACCGGCCGCCCGGCCACGCCGTTCGCCGAGGCGATCGCCGCCGCGCTCACGGACTGACCTCCCTCTCGCCTGTCATGACCGTATGCCGATACGGGCATGACAGGCGGTCGGGTGCGGCGCTACCTTCGTCCTGGCATGCATCCGCCGTCCGGCATGCCGTACGTGAGAAGGAGGTGCCCGCGGTGGCAGGGTCGTCGAGGAGTGAGCAGCGCATAGGTCTGCTGAACGGCTTCGCCGCGTACGGGATGTGGGGGCTCGTCCCGCTGTTCTGGCCGCTGCTCAAGCCCGCCGGGGCCGGAGAGATCCTGGCCCACCGGATGGTGTGGTCCCTCGGCTTCGTCGCCGTCGCGCTGCTCGTCGTACGGCGCTGGGCCTGGGCCGGCGAGCTGCTGCGGCAGCCCCGCAAGCTCGGCCTGGTGACCGTGGCCGCCGCGGTCATCACCGTCAACTGGGGCGTCTACATCTGGGCCGTGAACAGCGGTCACGTCGTCGAGGCCTCGCTCGGGTACTTCATCAACCCGCTGGTCACCATCGCGATGGGCGTGCTGCTGCTGAAGGAGCGGCTGCGGCCCGTGCAGTGGGCGGCGGTCGGCACCGGCTTCGCGGCCGTGCTCGTCCTCACCGTCGGCTACGGCCAGCCGCCGTGGATCTCCCTCTGCCTCGCCTTCTCCTTCGCCACGTACGGCCTGGTCAAGAAGAAGGTCAACCTCGGCGGAGTCGAGTCGCTGGCCGCCGAGACGGCGATCCAGTTCCTGCCCGCGCTCGGCTATCTGGTGTGGCTGGGCGCGCACGGCGACTCCACCTTCACCACCGAGGGCGCCGGCCACGCGTCCCTGCTCGCCGCGACCGGCGTGGTCACCGCGGTCCCCCTGGTCTGCTTCGGCGCGGCGGCGATCCGCGTGCCGCTGTCCACGCTGGGGCTGCTGCAGTACCTGGCCCCGGTCTTCCAGTTCCTGCTCGGCGTCCTCTACTTCGGCGAGGCCATGCCGCCCGAGCGTTGGGCCGGTTTCGCTCTGGTCTGGCTGGCGCTCACGCTGCTCACCTGGGACGCCCTGCGCACGGCCCGCCGGACCGCCCGGACACTCAGGGCGCAGCTCGACCGGGCGGGCGCCGGCGTACCGCCGGGCAGGGGGAACGTGCCGAGCGAGCCGCAGATCGTCGCCTCCGGCGCGCCGGTCCCGGATCCGGCCGGGCACCAACAGCTCGACGCCCCGGTGAGGAAGCCGTAGCGGCGAAGCCGCAGCGTCCGCGTCAGTCCATTTCCGGTGCCCGTCGTGCGCGGTGTGCCCTGACCTTCTCCCGGTTGCCGCAGTGCTCCATCGAACACCAGCGGCGGCGGCCCGGGCGTGAGGTGTCGACGAAGAGCAGACGGCAGTCGGGGGCACCGCACTCGCGGATGCGCTCGGCGTACGGGCCGGTGAACAGCTCGATCGCGTCGTGGGCGACCGTGGACAGGAGCCGCGTCCCCGTGGCGCCCGGGGCCCAGCCGCGAGTGCCGTCCGGTTCGATGCGGGTGACGAGCGGGGGCTCGGCCGCCGCGGCGTTGACGACGTCCAGGTGAGCGGGACGGAGCGGACGCCCGTGCGCGCGGTCCGCGGTGAGCAGGAAGAGGGCGTCGCGCAGGCCGCGGGCCCGCTCCACATCCGCCCGGTCCACGGCCAGGTCCAGTCCGTCCGGCAGTCGGCTGCGGTCGGCCCAGGCCGCCAGATCGGCGGGTTCGTACAGCACCTCCCAGCGCGCGTAGGCGCCCGGCCCGCCCGTCGTCAGCAGTTCGAGGCAGAGTGCGCCCGGGTCGAAGCGGTACGGCTTGCCCTCGCGCGACAGGAGCGTCAGTCCGGGAGGCCCCGAAGGCTTGGGAGGACCGGGAGGCACGGGAGGACCTGGGGTCGGTTTCGGCGATTCCATTGCGCGCTCACTCATGTAACCAGTATTACTAGTTACATGACCTTCCGCACAGGCCCCACTCCCCTGCACTTCAAGATCGTCTTCGACTCCGCCGCCCCGCACGCGCAGGCGGACTTCTGGGCCGCCGCCCTCCATTACGAGGTGGAGGACAACAGCGCGCTCATCGAGAAACTGCTGGGATTCGGGGCCGTACCGGCCGAGTTGACCGTCGAGTCCCACGGCCGCCGCGCCTGGCGGGACCTGGCTGCCGTGCGGCACCCCGACGACCCGTTCCAGGAGGAGAGCGGCACCGGGCTGGGGCGGCGCCTGCTGTTCCAGCGCGTGCCGGAGGCCAAGGCCGGCAAGAACCGGATCCACCTCGACCTGCACTCGGGCGAGGCTGCGCGCGAGGAGGAGGTCGCCCGGCTGGAGGGGTTGGGGGCGAGCGTCCTGCGGCAGGTGAAGGAGCCGGGCGGGGAGTGGGTGGTGATGGCGGACCCAGAGGGGAACGAGTTCTGCGTCCACTAGAGGGACGCGCGACGCCGAGGGTTTCCGATATGTGCAACGCGGTGGCCGAATAGCGGCCTTGACGGGGGGTCAGCCCCGGCCACACCATCCAGGCACCCCATTCACTGTGGAGTCCCTTCCCCAGGGATCCCCTAGGAATTCGGAGCCCCCCACATGAAGCTCCCCGTTTCCGGGCGTGCGCTGGCGGCCGGTGCCGTCGCGGTCACCACGCTGGTGACCGGCGGATCCGTCGTCGGCGCCGCGTCGGCCTCCGAGCACGCCGCGTCGGCCCCCGCGCACGCGGCCGCCGCCGCACCCGACATACCGCTGGCCGGCGTCAAGGCCCACCTGACGCAGCTCCAGTCGATCGCCACGGCGAACGGCGGCAACCGCGCCCACGGCCGGCCCGGCTACCAGGCCTCGATCGACTACGTGAAGTCCAAGCTGGACGCGGCCGGGTTCACCACGACCGTCCAGCAGTTCACCGCCTCCGGGCGCACCGGCTACAACCTGATAGCCGACTGGCCCGGCGGTGACGCGAATCAGGTTGTCATGGCCGGGTCACACCTGGACAGCGTCTCGTCCGGCCCCGGCATCAATGACAACGGCTCCGGTTCGGCGGCCGTCCTGGAGACCGCGCTCGCCGTGGCCCGGTCCGGCTACCAGCCCACCAAGCACCTGCGTTTCGCCTGGTGGGGCGCCGAGGAACTGGGGCTGGTCGGTTCCCGCTACTACGTCAACAGCCTGTCCTCCGCCAACCGCGCGAAGATCAGCGGCTATCTGAACTTCGACATGATCGGCTCACCCAACCCCGGCTACTTCGTCTACGACGACGACCCGACGATCGAGCAGACCTTCAAGGACTACTTCACCGGCCTCGGCATCTCCACGGAGATCGAGACCGAGGGCGACGGCCGCTCCGACCACGCGCCCTTCAAGAACGCCGGCGTTCCCGTGGGCGGTCTCTTCAGCGGCGCGGACTATCGCAAGACGTCCGCCCAGGCGGCCAAGTGGGGCGGCACCGTGGGCCAGCCGTTCGACCGCTGCTACCACTCGTCCTGCGACACGACCGCCAACATCAACGACACGGCGCTGAACCGCAACAGCGACGCCATCGCTTACGCGATGTGGGAACTGTCGGAGTAGGCCCGCCGCCTAGTCCCGCCCGGGGCTGCCCGCTCAGTCGGTCCGGGCGCGGACGCGCTCGGTGAGACGGTTCATGCGGGAGCGGGCGGACTCCAGTTGCTCGACGTCCTCCGCTGCCGGTCCTTCCTCGGCGGCCAGTTCGCCCCACAGGCCGACCAGGTCGTGCCCCAGCTCGAGGCCCCGTGACGGGTCGCGTACGGCGCGCCAGGCGGTGGCCGCGCTCTGGACGTTGCCGTACGCGGCCTCCGCGTCGCCCGTGCTGCGGTGGATCCGGGCCAGGTCCAGGGAGAGGTGGAAGGCGCGGTCCGGGTCCCCCGACAAGTAGGCGATGTAGGCCGTCAGTTCGCGGAGCCGGAGTACCTCCGGGTGCTCCGGACCCAGCGTGTGTGAGGCCTCCAGCACCGTCTGCTCCGCCAACCGCGCCGCCTCCTCCGTACGCCCCTCCTTGACGGCCTCGTTGATACGGGCCGTCGGCCCCGCGAGGATCGCGGGGGTGGTGGCGTCGCCGGGAGCGGTGAGCGGTTCGTCCCCGAGCACCGCCTCGGCCACGGCGTCGAAGCCACGGGCGGGGGTGGGCTTGGGGTCGGGGTCGCGGTCGACGACCGGCTTCGAGGAACGGAACGGCTCGGGGGCGGGGGCCGACTCGGGGGCGGGGACCGGCTCGGATACAGAAGCCGGCGTGAGGGCACGAACCGGATCGGACCCGGTGGGCGACCCGGGTCCAGTGGGTGACCCAGGCCCGGACGTCGGCCGGGCACCGGCGTCCGCCCGGGCACCGGAAGCCGGCTCAGCCCCCGTGGCTGCCCCAGAACCCATGGGCGACCCGAACGCGGCGGGCCACTCGGGCCCGGTGACCGGCCCAACGCCGGTTGCCGACCCCACACCGGTTGCCGACCCGGACCGGGCGTCCGGCCCGTACCCGGTGGGCCCGTACCCGGTGGGCCCGTACCCGGTGGGCCCACCCCAGGCGGGCGACTCGGCCCAGGCGGGCGTCCCAGCCCCGGCTGCCGACGTAGGCCGGGTAGGTGTCCCCGCGCCCTCGGACGGATCGGTCGCGGGGACCCCGTCCATCCGTGGCGGCGGCCCGAACACCCCCGTCGGCGGCGCCACCGTACCCGGCGCCGCACCTTCGGCCGGTTCCGACAGCGCCCGCAGCGTGAACGTCGGCACCGACTCGCCGGCCGACGCCCGCTGCGGCTCGGGCGCCGGGCGGAACGTCGGAGCACTGTCCCGCGTCGGCTCCATCGGCCGCAGGACGGACGTGGGGCGGTCCCGCCGTACGGCGTCGTCCTCCTCGGGAGCCGTCGGCACCGGCTCCGCGGCGAGGTGGCTTGAGCCGTCCGGGTCGACCCGGAGCGGGACGGCGTAACCGAGGCGCTCGTCGTGGATCGTGGCGAGGACCGGGTGGCCGGCGGCGAGGGCGAGCCGGTGGAGGCGGTTCAGGACGGCGTTCTGGATCTCCTCGCCGGGAGCCGCGACGACCGGCGAACCGTCGACCGAAGCGCTGCGCGCGCCGGAACCGCCCCCCGGCACGCGGACGTCGATCGGCGTCGCCGCGGGGGCGGACGAGCGCTCGGCACGCTCATGGTCCCGCTGCTTGTCGCGGCCGAGACGAGACATCGTTCCCCCACTCATCGGCGGCTTCCGGCGGCGTTGTCGGTTTCCGCACCGTCCAGAGCCTGTCATGCCTGTCATGCCTGTCATACACCTGCAGTCGAGTGTCTCCGCTCACCCGCGATTCCCGCGTCACCGGGGTGTCACAGGCTCGTTCCAGGAGGTCACGCCCGTGTCGGCGGGGCGTGCGCACGAGGGGCGTGACACAGGAAGAGCGCGGGTCGGCGGCCACACATGCGAACTTTCATGCACATGCATATACTGCACGTGCTGGTATTCGCGCACGCCGATGATTCCGGGGGACCTCATGACCCGCCGTTTCCTCTTCCTGCTGGGCAGCAGCCGCCCCGACGGCAACACCGAGCTGCTCGCCCGCCGCGCCGCCGAACAACTGCCCGCGGACGTCGAACAGCGGTGGATCGACCTGGCCGAGCACCCCCTGCCCGAGTTCGAGGACCTGCGGCACGACAGCGACCACAGGCGACCCGCGGAGGGCAACGCGGGCCTGCTCCTCGGCGCCACGCTCGCCGCGACCGACCTCGTGATCGCCTCGCCGCTGTACTGGTACTCGCTGTCCGCCCCGGTCAAGCGCTACCTCGACCACTGGTCCGGCTGGCTGCGCACCCCCGGCCTGGAGTTCAAGGCGACCCTGTCCGGCCGCACCCTGTGGGGCGTCACCGCGCTCGCGCACGAGGAGCAGGAGGTCGCCGACCCCCTGATCGGCAGTCTGAACAACTCGGCGGCCTACATGGGCATGCGCTTCGGCGGCGTGCTGCTCGGCAACGGCAGCAGGCCCGGTGACGTCCTGAAGGACACCGAGGCACTGAAGCGCGCCAAGACCTTCTTCGCCGAGGAGGCGCCGCTCGCCCGCTTCCCCTACGAGCGGACGGGCGCCGCCGCGCCTACGCCGTGATGTCCTACGCCGTGATGTCTACGCCGTGATGTCCTTCGCCGTGAACCGCGCCCAGGCGGCCGAGCCGAACACCGCCGCGTAGAGGCCCTGGAGGCCGAGGTTCTTCACCAGGTCGTCCCAGTAGACCGGTTCGCGCATCAGGTCGGCGAAGGACAGCCAGTAGTGGGAGAAGAAGTAGGGCTGGAGCGCGTCGAGCTGCGGGATCTGGTCGAGGATCTGGACGGTGATCAGCAGCCCGACCGCGGTCGCCATCGCCGCGATGCCGCTGCCGGTCAGGGTCGAGACGAACAGGCCGAGAGCCGCGACACCGACGAGGGAGGCGGCGACGACCAGGGCGATCAGCAGCGCCCGCCCCAGGCCCTCGGCGTAGGTGATCCGGGTGCCGGAGATGGTGACCAGGTCGCCGACCGGGAAGAGCAATGCCCCGACCGCGAGCGCCGAGACCGCGACGACCAGGGTGGCGGCGAGGCAGAAGGCGATCACCGTCGCGTACTTGGTGAGCAGCAGCCGGGTGCGGCCGGCCGGGGCGACCAGGAGGTAGCGGAGGGTGCCCGCGCTCGACTCGCCGGCGATCGCGTCGCCCGCGATGACACCGACCGCCATCGGCAGGAAGAACGGCAGGGTCGCGGCGAGCGCGGTGAAGACCAGGAACAGGCCGTTGTTGCTGATCTGCGAGATGAAGGCGGGCCCCTCGCCGCCTCCGCCGCCCCCTCCTCCGCCTCCGAAGGACGACCCGTCGCTCGTCTCGATCTTCACGGCGATTCCGACCAGGACCGGCACCGCGGCCAGCACGCCCAGCAGGGCGAGAGTACGCCAGCGCCGGAAGGTGATCAGCAGCTCGCTGCGGAGCAGCCCGAAGGACCACAACGGACTCGGGACGCGCACCGCCGCCCTCTGCGCTTCGGCCCCCGAAGCCTCCACCCGCGACGCATCCACCCGCGACGCCTGCGACGACTCCGCCCGCGACGCCTCAGCCCGCGACATCGAAACCCTCCCCGGTCAGCGCCACGAACGCGTCCTCCAGGGAGGCCCGTTCCACTCCGAAGCCGCGGACCCGCACGTGGGCCGCGACCAGGGCGGCGTTCAGGTCGGCGAGGTCACGGTCGGGTGGCTCCGCCGTCACCCGGTCCTCGGCGACGACGACGTCCCCGGCCCCCTGCTCCTTCAGCACCCGGGCCGCCTCCCCCGTGTCCGGCGTGGTCACCACCAGCCGCCCCCGCGCCCCGGCCGCCAGGTCGGCGACCGCGCCCTGCGTGATCAGCCGTCCCCGCGCCATCACCGCGGCGTGCGTGCAGACCTGCTCGATCTCGTCCAGCAGGTGGGAGGAGAGGAAGACGGTGGTGCCGTCGGAGGCCAGTTCGCGCACGAGCGCGCGGATCTCACGCATGCCCTGGGGGTCGAGTCCGTTGGTGGGCTCGTCCAGGACGAGCAGGCGGCGCGGCTGGAGCAGCGCCGCGGCGAGGCCGAGCCGCTGCTTCATGCCGAGCGAGTACGCCTTCGCCTTCTTGCCGGCGGCGGCCGCGAGGCCCACTCGCTCCAGCGCCGCCGCGACGCGCTCGCGCCGGGTGCGCGGGTCCGCGGTCGGGTCGGCGGCGTCGTAGCGCAGGAGGTTGTCGCGGCCGGAGAGGAAGCCGTACAGGGCCGGTCCCTCGATGAGGGCGCCGACCTGGGGCAGTACGGCGCGGGCGGCGCTCGGCACGGGCCGGCCCAGCACACGCGCGGTCCCCGAGGTCGGCTCGATCAGGCCCATCAGCATGCGGATGGTGGTCGTCTTGCCGGAGCCGTTGGGGCCGAGGAAGCCGAAGACGCTGCCCGCCGGGACGGTCAGGTCCAGACCGTCGACGGCGAGCTGTCCGCCGCGGTAGCGCTTGGTGAGCCCGCGGGTGGCGATGACGGCGTGCTCCGCGCTCCCCTGGTCCGGGCGCTCCGGCTCCGTGGCGGACGGTTCGGCCATCGGCTCCCTCTCCTCGTCGTCGTACGGGACGGACCCCGTCTACTGCGCGGCGTCGGCCGCCTTCACCAGTGCGTCCTTGGTGACCGCACCGGCGTAGACCTTGCCGTCGTCGGTGATCAGGGCGTTGACCAGGCGGGTCTTGAAGACCGTGCCCGAGCCGAAGTCGCCCTTGACCTGGTCGCCGAACGAGCCGAGGAAGCCGCCGAGGTCACCGCCCGCCGAGGCGGTGGGCAGGCCCTGACCGCCGGTGTCGAAGGTGGCTATCGCGTTCCAGCCCTCGCCGATGACCTCGAGGCCGTCCATCTCCCCGGCGAGGTCGCCCTCGGCCACCCGCCCGTGCTCCGGCGCCTTGGCCGCCTCGTCGGCCTCGTCGGCCTCGGTGACCTTCGCACCCTTGGGCGGGGTGAAGTCGAACGTCGACGCGGCCGGCTTCGCGAAGCTGACCTGCGTGAAGCCCGCGTCGAGGACGGCTGCACCACCGCTCGACGGGGTCAGCGTGAACTTCAGCGGCATGCCGGTCTCGGCGTCCACCGCCACGGTGATCGCGCCGACCGTGGAACCGTCCTGCTTGGGCTTGACGACCAGTCGGTACGCGTCCCGGCCGGCCACCTGCGCGGTGCCGTCGACCGTGACGGACGTGGTGTCGTCGACCGCCTTGAGCGCCTGGTCGGTGAGGTCCTTCGGGGTGGCCGGCACCTTCTTCTCCGGCTGCTCCGCGCTGCCGGACGCGGTGGAGTGGTAGACCTCGTTGGACTTGCTGTCGTAGCCCCAGACGTCCTTGCCGTCGTGGATCAGGCTGTACTCGGCGGCGTTCTCCAGCAGCGACAGCTTCTGCCGGTCGGGGCCGTCGGCGGCGACCCGCAGCGTGTGCGTGCCGGTCACCAGCTCGGTGAGCTTGGCCGACGGGTCGGCGGCCGAGCCGTCCTTGTCCCCGTCCGAGCTCGGACCGCCAGACATTCCGGACATCAGGCCGCTCTCCAGGCCGCCGAGGTCCGGCAGGCCCAGGTCCGTGCTGATCTTGACCGTGCCGGACAGCTGCTGGACGTCCGACGTGGCGATCTTCTCGATGAGCTGCTCCGCCGTGACCTTCGGCAGGTCGGGGTCCCCCGAGTCGGCGAGCGCGGGGACGAGTCCGATCGTCGCGGCCGCCACTCCCATCACCGCGACCGGGACGGCGTACCGCGCGGCCCTGCGCCGTCCGGACCGCAGGCCCTCGCCCGCTCCGGCGGTCGTGTTGTCGTCGGAATCGATCGATGCCATCTGTGCCCTACCTCCGTCGTCGGCGGCGGCTGTCTCGCGACCTCGCACTCGTTCACCCGTGAGCCGCCATTCTCACCCGAATCGGTGAGGATTGGTGTGTTCCGTGGTGACCATCTGACCAAATCGACCGAGCGGAATCGTCAGACCCCGGGCTCAACTCCGTGTACTCCTGCGGGATGACACGAAGGGGCGGCGACTCCCCCGGCCCGTAGGGGTGGGGTACACCGTCCGGTACCGGGCGGCGGAATACGCCGTCCACCAGGCGGCCGGACACGCCGGCCGCACCGGGTAGCGGGATACGCCCGCCGCACCGGGCAGTGGGACACGCGCCGATCCACACCGGGCAGTGGGCCATGCCGGCCGCACCGGCGGCGGGACACGCCGGTCGGCACAGGGCGGTGGACACGCCGGACGGCACCGGAAACGCGCTCGCACGGGGAACCCGTGACGCGGGTCACGGGCGGCCGGGCGCTCAGCCGGCCCGGTGCACCACGGCGTCGCACAGCTCCACCAGCGCGGCCTTGGCCTCGCACTCCCTGAGCGGGGCCAGCGCCGCACGGGCGTCCTTGGCGTACCGCACGGTGTCCCGCCGCGCCTGCTCCAGCGCGGGGTGGGCGCGCAGCAGCCGCAGCGCCTCCGCGTGCCGCGCGTCGTCACTGAGGTCGGAGTCCAGCAGCTCGCACAGGGCGATGTCCTCGGCGAGCCCCAGCCGGGCCGCCCGCTCGCGCAGCCGCAGCACCGGGAGGGTCGGGATGCCCTCGCGCAGGTCGGTTCCGGGTGTCTTCCCCGACTCGCGGGAGTCGGAGGCGATGTCCAGGACGTCGTCCGCGAGCTGGAAGGCGACGCCGAGGCGCTCGCCGTACTGGGTCAGCACGTCCACGACCGTCTCGTCGGCGCCGGACATCATCGCGCCGAACCGGCAGGAGACCGCCACCAGCGACCCCGTCTTGCCGCCCAGCACGTCCAGGTAGTGGTCGACCGGGTCGCGCCCGTCCTGCGGGCCCGCCGTCTCCAGGATCTGGCCGGTGACCAGCCGCTCGAACGCGAGGGCCTGCACCCGGACCGCCTCGGGCCCGAGGTCGGCGAGGATCTGGGAGGCGCGGGCGAAGAGGAAGTCGCCGGTGAGGACCGCGACCGAGTTGCCCCAGCGGGTGTTCGCGCTGGGCACCCCGCGCCGCACGGCGGCCTCGTCCATCACGTCGTCGTGGTACAGCGTGGCGAGGTGGGTCAGCTCCACGACCACGGCCGAGGGCACGATCCCGGGGGCGTAGGGGTCGCCGAACTGGGACGCGAGCATCACCAGCAGTGGCCGGAACCGCTTGCCTCCGGCACGTACCAGGTGCTGGGCGGCCTCGGTGATGAAGGGAACCTCGCTTTTGGTTGCCTCAAGCAACCCTTCCTCGACAGCCACCAATCCGGCCTGGACATCGGCTTCCAGAGCCTGGTCCCGCACGCTCAGCCCGAACGGCCCGACGACGGTCACGAGGGGTCTCCTGTCTGCTGGTGTCTACTGGCGATTACCTGGCTTGTCGATAGGTCGCTGCCACCACTCGAGCCAGCGTATCCGGTCACGTTTCGATCACCGCTAGCGCCCACCGTTACAGGCCGGTCGGTATCGGATCATGCGCGCTATGTTTTTGATCAGCTGATATGAGCAGATATTGATCGACATCACTCGAGGGTCTCGATACGGGGCACGGTGGCCGGAAGCCGCCACCGAAGATCCCATCACCGCTCCCCGGGGTCCGCACTCCGGGAGCGTCACCCACTCGGCACACACACCCCCCTCCCCCTCTCGAACGGATGCCCGCACAGCATGCGGGAACACCCGCAGGGGCGCGACACGAGACACGAGGAGCGGTCGGCCGGGCCGGACCGCCGGCCGGCTGCCGACGCCCTCACCACCGGCAGCCGGTTGACGCCCAGTTGGGCCTAATGCCCGATTTGCCACTCTTCTCGGGTCCCGTGAGTTGGCTCACGTCGCCCCACCCGTCGCCGACCCCGCCGCGAACCGTGTCTCCCCTTTGCCCCGTAAGCCAGTTGAGGCTTGGCAACCGCAAAGGATCAAGCACCCCAAACGCCCCAGAACAAGGTCAACAGGCACGTTGGGTGATTCCTGCACTTGTTTCGGACATGTGCTCTCGCATACGTTCCCGGCCAGTCGGGCGGACGCCGAATCCTGCCACCGCCGGACGCACAGTCATCCACCAACACACTCGCAGGCAGGAGCGGGGGACCCAGGTAAGTCGCCGCGCCGGTCACCACCGGAGCGGCTCGGGGTGAAGCCGTGCCCGACAGGGCGCGGCCGGGCACCTCCCCGCCCGAACCCGACAGCTCACCTCGCAGGCGTAAGGAGAGGGACTCAACATGTCTGCCAACGGTCAGAACCGTCACGCCCGGACCACCCGCCTCGCCCGCAAGCTCGCCCTGGCCGGCACCGGCGCCGCCGTACTCGCCCTGCCGCTCATCGGCGCCACCGGCGCGTCCGCGGCCACCCCGGCCGCCGCCACGACCGCCACCACGGCGACGACGACGTACCCGAACAACCTCGACGGCTGGATCCGGGAGTCGCTCGACATCATGGCGCAGCACGGCATCCCCGGGTCGTACGAGGGCATCCACCGCAACATCATGCGGGAGTCGTCCGGCAACCCGCTCGCCATCAACAACTGGGACATCAACGCCGTCAACGGCACCCCGTCCAAGGGCCTGCTCCAGGTGATCGACCCGACCTTCCGGGCGTACCACGTGGAGGGCACCTCCTGGGACCCGTACGACCCGGTCGCCAACATCACCGCGGCCTGCAACTACGCGGCCGACCGTTACGGCTCGATGGACAACGTCTTCGGCGCCTACTGAGCCGCACTAGGACATCGCGAAGACACGCTCGAGGACGACGGCCACGCCGTCGTCCTCGTTCGTCAAGGTGACCTCGTCGGCCACCGCCTTGAGTTCCGGGTGGGCGCCGGCCATGGCGACGCCGTGGGCCGCCCAGTGGAACATGGGGATGTCGTTGGGCATGTCCCCGAAGGCGATGGTCCGGCGCCGGGACAGGCCCAGGTGCTCGGCGGCCAGCGCCAGACCGGTCGCCTTGGTGATGCCGCACGGCTGGAGTTCCACCGTCCCCGGCCCCGACATCGTGACCGTCGCGAGGGAACCGACCACCGTGCGGGCCGTCGCCGCCAACTCGTCGTCGGACAGATCGGGATGGCGCAGCAGCACCTTGCTGATCGGCGCGCTCCACAGCTCGTCGCGCCGCTCGACCCGCACCGCCGGCAGCGTCGGGTGGGGCATCAGGTACCCCGGCTCGATGAGCGTCAGGCCGTCGACGCCGTCCTGGTCGGCCGCGGCGTACACCTGCCCCACCTCCGCCTCGATCTTGCCGAGCGCGGTCTCGGCCAGCTCCCGGTCCAGGGTGACCGACCACAGCATCCGGTGCGCGCCGGCGTCGTACACCTGCGCGCCCTGTCCGCACACCGCGAGCCCCGTGCAGCCGAGGCGGTCGAGCAGGGCCCGCACCCTGGGCGCCGGCCGCCCGGTCACCACCAGATGCCGCGCACCGGCCTCACCCACCCGCGCCAGCGCGGCCAGCGACCGGTCGGAGACGGTGTCGTCGCCGCGGAGCAGCGTGCCGTCGAGGTCGGTGGCGACGAGTGAATACGCGGTGCGGTCCATGATCAGAGAATACGGACGCCGCACCTGTCCGACTCACCGGCGATCGCATCCGAACGAGGACGCACGACTACGTACGACAAGGCGCGAGGACGGCGCGAGGACAGCCCGAACGTGTCCGAAACCTGTCACATCATCGGCTACAGCCGGTTAAAGGCCTGTGCACCGATTGGCAACAACATCTGCCGCTACCTACCCTGCGGGGCGGCCCCGGGGGTACCTTCCTGTTGTCCAGGGGGGACTTGATCGGGGGGTCGGGTTGAACGGCGGACGTGTACGCGTGCTCAGGCCACAGGAGCTGGGCGAGGGGGAACGGCAGCACTGGCGCGAGCTGCGCGCCAGGTCGACGGCGCCGCGCAACCCGTTCATGGAACCGGAGTTCACCGACGTCGTGGGCCGGGTACGGCCGCGGGCGCGGGTGGCGGTGCTGTACGACGGCGGTGAGGCGGCCGGTTTCCTGCCGCACGAACGCGGACCACTGGGCCAGGGCCGGGCGATCGGGCTCGGGGTGTCGGACTGCCAGGGCGCGGTGCTGCGCCCGGGACTCACCCCGGACACCCGCCAACTCCTGCGGGCCTGCGCCCTGTCGAGCTTCGCCTTCGACAACCTGGAGGCGGAGCAGGAGCTGTTCGTGCCGCACGCCGCCGAGGAACACACCGCCTACGTCATCGACGTGGAGAAGGGGTACGAGGCGTACGAGAGCGTGCTGCGCGCCCAGTCGCCGAAGTTCCTGAAGACCACCCTCGCCAAGGAGCGCAGGCTCGGCCGCCAGGTCGGGGACGTGCGCTTCGTGTTCGACGAGCGCGAACCGGCCGCGCTGCGCACGCTCATGGAGTGGAAGTCGGCGCAGTACCGCAGGACGGGCCGACGGGACCGGTTCGCGCAGGAGTGGATCAGCCGGCTCGTCGCCCGGCTGGCCGAGACCCGGGCGCCGGAGTGCACCGGCACCCTGTCCGTGCTCTACGCCGGCGGCCGACCGGTCGCCGCCCACTTCGGGCTGCGCTCGGCGACGGTCCTGGCGTGCTGGTTCCCGGCCTACGACCTCGACTTCGCCAAGTACTCGCCGGGGCTGGTACTGCATCTGCGGATGGCCGAGGCGGCCGCCGCCGAGGGCATCGGCATGCTCGACATGGGGCGTGGGGCTGCGGAGTACAAGGACTCGCTGAAGACCGGCGAACTTCCCGTGTACGAGGGATCGGCAACCCGCCCGGGGGCGGGGGCCGCGCTGCACTGGCTCGGCCGCGAACCGGCCCGCCGCGCGCACGGCTTCGTGCGCACCCGTCCCCGGCTGGCCTCGCTGGCGGCACGGACGTTGAAGGGCATGGCCCGGCTGCGCCGGTCATGACGGGCCGTGTGCGGCCCAGGGGCTTCGAGCGAGGGGGTGGGCGCGTGTCCCGAACGGCACGTGCGCGACAGGAGACGCAAGAGGAGATCGCCCGGTTTCTGAGCATCGGGCCGGTCCAGGTCGCCGAGCTGGACCTGGGCGCCGAGGCGGGGGGCCTCAGACCCGGGCCCGGCAGTCCTCCGGTGACGTCCGGCGCGGTCTTCGTGCTGGTCAGGAGGGACGGCCGGCCCGTCGGCACACTGCTGGGGCAGGTACCGGAGGGGGCTGATCCGGCTGAGGTGCTGGCGGGGCCGGCCGGCGCCATGCTGGAGGGGGCGCCTCACGAGGCGGTGCGCGGGGCGGCCTGCGAGGCCCACGGCGAGCCGGTGCCCGGGGCGGACGACGGGACGCTCGGCGATGCGGGCCGTGTGGCCAACGGCGAGGCGGACGACGCGAAAAGCGGCCAGGTGGCGCGCGGTGCGCCGCCCGCCAGTGTCGTGGTCGCCACCCGGGAGCGCGCCGGCCAACTCGCCCGCGCACTGGACTCGCTGCTCGCACAGGACCACCCGGACTTCGAGATCGTCGTCGTGGACAACGCGCCCGTGACCCGGGAGACCCGGGAGCTGGTCGAGCGCAAGTACGGCGAGCGGGTGCGGTACGTGTGCGAACCGCACCCCGGCCTCGCGGTCGCGCACAACCGGGGGCTCGCCGCCGTGCGGCGCGAGGTGGTCGCCTTCACCGACGACGACGTGGTCGCCGACCCGCGCTGGCTCACCGAACTGACCTCGCCCTTCGCCGCCGACCCGCGCCTGGGATGCGCGACCGGGCTGATCCTGCCCGCGCGGCTGGGCACCCCGGCGCAGGTGCTGCTGGAGAGCCACGGCGGCTTCGCCAAGGGCTTCACCCCGCGGACGTACGACCCGCGGCGACCGCCCGCCGACGAGCCGCTGTTCCCGTTCACCGCGGGACGCTTCGGCTCCGGCGCCAACATGGCCTTCCGTACGAACGCGCTGCGTGCGGTCGGCGGCTTCGACCCGGCGACCGGCGCGGGCACGCGCGCGCGGGGCGGCGACGACCTCTACGGGTTCGTCCGCGTCCTCGCCCAGGGACACCGGCTGCGCTACACCCCCTCGGCGTTGGTGTGGCACCACCACCGGGAGACCTGGCGCGACCTGGAGACCCAGGCGTACGGCTACGGCGCCGGCCTCACCGCCTACCTCACGGCGATCCTGGTGAACCGGCCCGCGCTGCTGCCGGCCTTCCTCGCCCGAGTGCCGGGCGGTCTGGCGCACGCGCGCGGGCTGACCGCCGTACGGGAGGCGCAGGGCGGCGGCGCGCCGGGCTCCCACGACGAACGGACCCATCCGTGGCCGCGGCGGCTGTCGCGGTTGCAACGGAGGGGAATGGTGTACGGACCCGTGGGCTACCTGCGTGCGCGGTACGCCCTCCGGACGGCGCTCAGGGGGCCGGGATGACGACGACGGACGGCCGCGGCCAGGACGCCGCGGACGGCAGACGACCGGGACGACGACCGGCGGGGGGAAGCGGCGCGGACGGGGACCCGGCGCCGACTGCCGGGAGCGCCCCGGCGGCGGGCTCCGGTATTCCCGTCTTCCTCTACCACGCCGTGATGGACGATCCGCCCGCCTGGATCGCCGAATTCACCGTCAGTCCCAAGGACTTCGCCGCCCAGCTCGACGCGATCGTCGACAGTGGGCGGACGCCCGTCACCATCAGCGCGGTCTCCGACCACCTCGCCGGGCGGGCGCCCCTGCCGTCCCGGCCCGTGGTGCTGACCTTCGACGACGGCTTCGCCGACCTGCCGGGGCCCACCGCCGAGGCACTGGCCGACCGCGGACTGCCCGCCACCGCCTACCTCACCACCGGAGCCGTCGCGCCGGGCGGCCACAGTCTGCTGCCCCCCGCGCCGATGATGACCCTGGACCGGGCGGCGGAGCTGGAACGTTCCGGCATGGAGATCGGCAGCCACACGGTCACGCACGCCCAGCTGGACACGTTGTCCGGGAAGGCGCTGGCGCACGAACTGCGCACGTCCAAGGACGTGTTGGAGGACGCCCTCGGCCACCCGGTACGCCACCTCGCCTACCCGCACGGCTACAACAGCCCGCGGGTACGGGCCGAGTCGGCCCGCGCCGGCTATGAGACGGCCACCGCCGTGAGGCACGCGCTCAGCTCGGACCGCGACGAGCGCTACCGCATCGCCCGCCTCATCGTGCGCCGCGGTCACACCCTCGCCGACTTCGAGGGCTGGCTGGCGGGCGGCGGCGCCCGGATCGCGCCGTACCGCGACGGTCCGAAGACGGTCGGCTGGCGGTGGTACCGCCGGGCCCGCGCCGCCGTACGCGGTCCCGTCTTCGCCGGGTGAGCAGGGGACGGCCGGGATCGGGACGGGCCGGAATCGGGTCCGGCCCGGTCGGCCGGGAAGGGTCGGGCCGATCCGGGGTGATCCCGGGTGATCCGGGGTAAGCCGGGGTAAGCCGGGGTAAGCCGCGATGAGGGGGACAACGGTCGCGTCGGGGCGAGTCTGACGATTTTGGTGTGAAAAGCCGAGTAAATTCTTATACTTGTCCCCGGGGGAGGGGAGCCTCAGCGTGCAGCAACATGTGCCCGTACCGACCGCCGAGAGCAGCGTGCCGCCCGCCCCCGATCCCGCCGCCGGCCCGGGGCGCCCGGGAGGAGGCACCGACGGTGAACCCGGTTCCTGGCGGACCGCCCTGCGCCGGCCCCGCACCCTCGGCCTGCTGACGCTGCTGCTCGCAGCCGCCCTGTGGCTGTACGCGCTGCCCCGCATCGGCTTCCGGGAGATGGGCGACTACGGTCTGCTGGACCGCCTGCCCGCCGCCTACTACCTCTCGCTGCTGGTCCTCACCGCGGGCTTCGTCCTCAGCCTGCGGCGCGCGGCCACCGCACCCTGGTGGCCGACCGCACACTGCGCCGCGATGCTGTTCGCCCTCAAGGCACCACCTGCGGTGCTCTACGACGAGGTGCGCTACCCGTGGGCCTCCAAGCACGACGCCGTCGTCAACACGCTGCTCGCCAACGGCGAACTGCGGCCGGGGGCGGCCCTGTCGGGCAACATGTCGGCGTACGACCAGTGGCCGGGGTTCTTCACGCTCAACGGGGGCCTGGTCCGCGCCTTCGGCGTGGAGAGCGCCGCCACGTACGCCAACTGGGCACCGATCGTCTTCGGCCTGCTCATGATGCCGGTGCTGGTGCTGATCTACCGCACCTTCTGCCGGGACTGGCGCCTGGTGTGGACCGCCGTCTGGATCTTCCAGCTCGCCAACTGGGTGGGCCAGGACTACTTCGCTCCGCAGGGGCTGGCGTACCTGCTGCATCTGACGGTCATCGCGGTGGTGCTGCGGCACTTCGTACGCCCCGGCTCCGCCGGACGGCTGCGCGACCGCACCTTCCTCGACCCGGCGGCGGCCACCGTGCCGCCCCCCACGGGCACCAGGCAGCGCGCGATCTGCGTGGCGGTCCTCGCCCCGCTGATCGCCGCCGTCAACGCCACGCACCAGCTCACCCCGGTGATGCTCTGCATCTGCCTGCTCGCCCTCAACCTCACCCGCCGCTACCGCAACCTCGGGCTGCTGGCGGTCGCCGGCCTGCTGATGCTCACCTGGGACCTGACCATGGGGCGGCCCCTGTTCGTCGAGACGCTCTCCACCCTCAAGGAGTCCCTCGGCGAACTGACCCAGAACTCCCGCGCCGGCTACGCGGGCCAACTCACCGGCCCCGGCCCCGAACTCGCCGGTACAGCCAACGTACTGATGGTGCTGGCGATCGTCGTCCTCGCCGGGTCCGCCGTCGTGCTGCGGCGCCGGCTGACCCGCAGCGCGCTGCCGCTGCTGCTGGTCTCCGTCGCCCCGGTGCCGCTCTTCGTCGTCAACGACTACGGCGGCGAGATGCTCTTCCGCGTCTATCTGTTCGGCCTGCCCGGCGGTGCCTTCTTCGCCGCCGCCGCTCTCGTGCCGGCCTTCGCGGGCACCCACCGCGGCCGGGCGAAGGTGCTGCGGCACAGGGCCGCGGCCGTCGCCCTGCCGGCCGTACTGCTGGTGCTGCTGGCCGGGTTCCTGCCGTCCTACTACGGCAAGGAGAAGATGTACTACACGCCGCCCGCGGAGACCGCAATGGTCACCCGGACCCTGGACAACGCCCCCGAGGGCTCGCTGATCCTCGCCACCACCGGCTCCTTCCCGCAGGCCCTGCACCGCTACGACAGCCTCGAGCACTGGTACTTCGCCGAGCAGGAACTGCCCGAGAACGAGAAGATGCTGAAGGACCCGGCCGGTTACCTCGCCGAGGGAATCCCGCCGGGGACGACGGCGTACGTGATCCTCACCCGCACCCAGGACACCTACACCGCCGGAGAGGGCCTGCTGCCGGCCGACGGCTTCGAGAGCCTGCGGACGAGACTGTCCGCCTCGCCGCTCTTCCGGACCGTCGAGAGCCACCCCTACGGCGTCGTCCTGGAGTACCGCCCCGCCACCCGATGACGACCACCAGGTGATCGCAGAGACGAAGGGCAGTCAGGTCAGTCCATGAACACCGCAGGCTCGCAGGACACCGACCACAGCGAAGAGACCCGGGGCGCCAGGGTCACCCCGACACACCTCAGAGTCCTCGTCGCGGCCTCCGGCTGGCTGGCGCTGGCCGCCACCGCCCTGCCCGGGCCCTCACCGCTGCGCTGGATACCGGTACTGCTCTTCGTCCTGTTCGGGCCGGGCTGCGCGGCGCTGTATCCGCAGCCGCGCGGGCTGGCCGCCGGTGCCCGCCTGGAGGCCGCCGCGCTCGTCGCGCCCGTCAGCCTCTCGCTCGGTGTGCTCGCCGCCACCTCGCTGTTCCTGGTGGAGGGCTTCTCGACAACCGCCTTCCTCGCCTCGCTGGCCGTCCTCACCACGGTCACCGCCGCCCTGCCGGGACTGCCCCTGCCCGCCGCGCGGCGCGGCGCGGCCGAACGCGTCAAACGCGGGCCCGCCGCCGGTGGTGGCACATGACGGGCCGGCACCGGGTGAGCGGACGGTCCGAATCCCGCGGGGTGGCGGACAGGGGCGCGGCGAAACGCGCCTACACGGCGGTCGTACTGGTGGCCGTGGCCGCGCTGATCGCCGGGCTCGGCATCTGGGCCGGCCGCTCCGAGGAACCGGAGGCCTCGGGGGACGCCCTGCCCGACAACGCGGCCTCCGGCAAGGTGCCCACCGGCCCCTGCGCGCCCAGCGACACGCTCGTACCGGCCTGCGGCGCCTGGTGGGGCGCCTATGTGCCGTACGCCGGGAACGGATCGCTCAAGGACGCCGTGCTCGGCTTCGAGAAGCGGATCGGGCGCAAGCTGGACCTCGTCTACAACTACCACGACATGTCGGGCACCGAGCTCGACGGACAGCTGCTCACCCCTGACGAACAGGAGCTCGGCAGGGACAGGCTGCTCATGCTGGCGTGGGAGTCCACCGTCTGGACCGAGCCGCACCACGAGAACTGGACCGAGACCCAGCTCGGCTGGAAGAACATCGCCTCGGGGAAGTACGACGAGGAGATCCTCGATCCGCAGATCCGGCGCATCAAGGCCTACGGCAAACGGGTCTTCGTCTCCTTCGACCAGGAGACCGACGCCCGCATCAAGGAAGGCGCCGGGACCCCGGAGGAGTTCGTCGCCGCCTACCGCCATCTCCGCGACCGGTTCCGTGAACTGGGGGCCGACAACGTGGTGTGGGTGTGGACCGTCTCCGGCTACCTCGGCAGCGCGGACGAGATGAAGGCGCTCTACCCCGGGGACGAGTACGTCGACTGGATCGCCATGGACCAGTACAACTACTACCAGTGCCACAACACCACCGACTGGAAGGACTTCCTGCGCAGCCAACAGCCCAGCTACGCATGGCTGCGCGAGAACATCAGCGACGACAAGCCGGTCATGCTCGCGGAGTTCGCCACCGCGCCCGACGCCGACAACCCCACGCGCCAGCGCGACTGGTACACCCGGATTCCCGCCGACGTGAAGAAGCTCCCGGAGGTGAAGGCGCTGGTGCACTGGAACCGGCCGACCTCCGACAAAGCCGCGTGCGACCTGACCGTCAACGACGGTCCGGGGCTCGACGGCTACCGGGAGGCCGGGAAGAACGGCTACTTCCACCAGCCGGTGCCCTCTCGCTGACCGGCGGTCAAGGGCCGGGTCGGCCGCTGCGCCTCCACCGGGGCGGGAGCCACCGCATCGAGGCGGTGCGGTCGGCCAGCAGGAGCAGGAGAAATGCGGCGAGGAGCGGCAGCGCTGCGGGGACGAGCGCCTGCCGCCACACCCAGCCGCTCACCGCGACGAGGTACAGGACCCCCCAGCACCCCTGCCACGTCAGCCGCCCGACGGCGCGCGCGAGCAGCAGCCACAGCGGAACCAGGCAGAGGAGAAGCGCGGCCTGCGGCACCCACCGCAGCAGCGGCTCGGTCCCGCGCAGTCCCACCGCCTCCACGAGGACCCCGGCCGTCCGTTCGTACCACGCCCCGTCGACCGGTCGGGGTTCCCACCCGAGGGCCACGGGCGCGGTGTGCAGGGCGAGCAGTGCGGATCCCAGAGCCGTCCCCGACAACCACGTGGCACGCGCCGCGCACAGCGTCACCGACGCCACGAACACCACGAGCAGCAGGGCTCCCGCGACGAGCGCCGGGAACGGCAGCCACTCCAGCAGCTGCCGCCCGGTCAGTACACCACTGGCGTCCCCGGACGCGCCGGACGCGCCGTCGAGCCAGGGCAGGCCGCGCAGCGCGGCCCAGAAGACCACGGTGGCGGCGGCGAGCAGGCACCACAGGGCGCCCCTCAGCCACCGCTCCCGGGAATCGTCGGGCCCCTCCCCCGCGGCAGGCGCCCTCCCGTCCGGCCCGTCGGCCCGTGCGTCGGCGCCGACGTCGGGGGCGGCCTCGGCGTCGGGGGCGGCGTGGTGCGGTCGCACGACCAGCGCCAGCGTGTCCGCCTGCAGTGCCTCGCGCTCGTATCCGGGCCGCCCGATGAACAGGCCGACCGTGTCCTCGTCCGGGCCCTTGTGCCCGTAGGCCGCCCAGCGCGCCCAGTTGGTGCCGTAGCCGGCGGTCGCGTTCAGCCGCGCCCACCGGGTGCCGTAGTCCGGCCCGGTAGCGGCCGGACCCCTGCCCCAGCGCCGCCTCCTGTCCGTGCGCGGCCCCTTGCCGCCGGCGTCCTCGATGCCGCGGAGGGCGCCGCGCAGTCCGGGCGCGCATCCGGCGGCGACCACCGTCATGCTCAACAGCACCGCCCAGCCGGCGCCCGCGATCCCGGCCGGCGTGAACAGCATCGCCGCGCTGCCCAGGACGAGGACGCACATGGTGCCCTGCACGGCGGCGAGCACGCCGGTGCGCCCCTGGACGCGCAGCACTCCTATGTACAGCTCGACGACGATGCGCGGCAGCGCACCGATGGCCAGCAGCCGCAGCACCGTGGAGCCGTGCTCGGAGTAGTCGGCGTCGAAGGGCGCGAGGATCTGCGGGGCGAAGACGACCAGGAAGAGCACCACCGGCACCAGCAGCAGCGTCATGCGGCGCAGCGCACCGCGGACGCCGTCGGCGAGGCGGCGGGGGTCGTGCGAGGCGTGCGCGGTGAGGGAGGAGGCCATGTTGATGGCCATGAACTCCATCGTGCCGCCGACGGTGTAGGCGACGTAGAAGTAGCCGTTCTCCGCGGCGCTGAAGCGGACCGCGACCATCACCGGCAGCAGGTTGATCATCGCGAGGCTGAACAGCGCGCCCAGCGAGTCCCCGGCCAGGAAGCGGCCCATCTCCCGGGCCTCGGGCGGCTCCACGTCGTGGTCGGCGGCGGCCTGGCGCGGGATGAGTCTGCGGAAGATCAGCCAGCCCAGTGGCAGCGTGGAGAAGGCGATGGCCACGGCCCACGACACGAAGATGCCGAGCACCGGAAGCGTGCCGGCGAAGACGGCCAGGAGGACCAGTTTCCCGACCGAGAACACCGCGTTCCCGGCCGGCACCCACTCGGCCCTGCGCAACCCGGTCAGCACCCCGTCCTGGAGGGTGAGCAGCGCCCAGGCCACGCACGCCGCGACGAACAGCGTCCCCGCCTGGGCGGTGCCCAGCGGTGCGTAGGACGCCCCCCACAGGTCGAGGGTGAGCAGGAAGACGACGGCGGCCAGGGCGACGACCACCGAACTGGCCACGTACGCACGCCACACCAGCGGCCCGGTGGCGCGGCCGGCGCGCGGCACGAAACGGACCACGGCGCCGATCATCGTGGTCGCCGTGATGCTGGCGAGCAGCCGCATGGCGGCGATGGCGGCCGAGCCCTGCCCGACGGCCTCCTCCGAGTAGTAACGCGCGGCCACGAGCCAGAAACCCAGGCCGAGCACGGCGGAGACACCGGTGCTGAGCATGAGGAAGTAGGCGTTCTTGAAGAGCGAGTCGCCGCCACGCCCTCCCCCGGGCGGCTTCGAGCCGCCCGCCGCGGGTGCCGCGGCGGTCACGTGCACCTGGGTCTCAGCCACCGGACGGACCCAGCCCTTCCGGCACCTCGGCCGGCCGCACCCCGGACTCCTCCAGCGCCGCGACCACCGCACGGGCGCGCCGCGGGTCCACGGGCAGCGCGTGCCGGGCGAACCAGCGCGCTCCCTCGGGGGACGGGGACAGGTCGGTGAAGGCGGCGCCCGCGTAGTCGTCCAGGGGCGGATCGTAGAGGTAGCCGACGACGATGCCGCGCCGGGCCAGCGCCCGCTCCGCCGCGTCCCGGTCCGCCACGAACAACGGCACCCGGAACAACGGGGGCGCCACGCCCGGCGGCCGGCTTCCCGGACCTCCCCACACGGCCGGCTTCGCCCAGCGCGTCGACAGCAGCAGCTCCGCCCCCGCCCGGCAGCCGTCGAGTACGCCGTCCAGCCGGTCGAGCCTGCGCCCGACGCGTCCGAGCCGGAACCGGCCGGACCGCAGCCGGTAGTCGTGCATGTCCACGCGGACCCATGGATCGTGCGCGGCGAGATTGGGGGCGGTGGCGACCGCGCGGGCCAGCTCCTGGGGACGCAGCGGCATCCGGATCTCCTCCCGCTCCATCAACCCCAGCAGCCGCATCGTGGCCCAGGCGGCCCGCCGCAGTCCCAGCCCTCGCACCGCCGCCTCCGCGTACGGCCGTACGGCGTAGGCGAGCTCGGCCGTCGTGCTGCGCGGCAGCAGCAGTTCGTCGCAGGTCTTCTCCAGCGCCTCCCGCAGACCCGGGTCGGCGAGCGCGAGGATGCCTCCGGCCTTGGCGCCGACATGCTTGGACAGGCTGAAGACGGAGGCGTCGCCCCAGGCACCGACCGGCCGGCCGCCCACCTCGCTGCCGATGGCGTGCGCCGCGTCCTCGAGCAGCGGGATGCCCAACGCGTCGCAGCGGGCGCGCAGTTCCGGGGCCGGGTCGGGGTTCCCGTACAGGTTCGTCGTCAGCACGGCGGACAACGAGCCCCACACCTGCGCGGGCACGGCATCGATGTCGATGGACGCGTCCGACGGCTTCAGCGGCGCCTGCACCGGCCGCAGTCCGGCCGCGAGCACGACGAAGAAGATGACGTCGTCGTTGACCGGCGACATCAGCACCCGGCCGCCGGGCGGGCACCAGTGGCGCAGTGCCACGTACAACCCGAAACGGCATGACGGTACGTACACGCATTCCCGGCCGAGTCGGCCGCGCATGGTCTCTTCCAGCCGTCTCCTCGGCCGCGAACCATCCCGCACCGATCCCGGACCGGCCTCCCCAATGGCCATCCGCCCCCCTGGTGTGCCCTCGAACGCCCCCTCCCCGAGGCCTTCCGGCACCCGCCCAGAGTCACCCCGTTCGCACCGCTCCGTCAAGATTGCGTACCGGCCTGTGGACAACTTCCCGCACACAACCGGATGCGGAGCGCCACAGCCCCGTCCGTTCACGCGGGCGTACGCGGGCGGCGAAGCAACCGCCCCACCGGCCACTGTCCGCGCCTCTCGTACCGGCGCCCGGCTCACTCCCCGCACGTCAGCCCGCCTGAACGCGCCCTCCCCGCCACGCACCGCCACCTCGCGGTGCACTGCCCAAGACCGGTATGTCCCCCGTAACGTGTGGCCCGGCCACGGATCACGTGGCGCACACGGCGCGCACGGCGCACATGGCGAGCACGAAAGCGAGGCAGCACCCGATGCCCCCCTTCGATGTCCCCGAGGGCGACCCCTTCGGCCCGCACAACCTTCCGTACGGCGTGTTCTCGATCCCCGGCACGCAGGAGCGGACGGTGGGCGTCCGGCTCGGCGACCACGTCCTCGACGCCGGCGCGGCGGCCCACGCGCTCGGATCGCCGTACGCCTCCCTGCTCGCGCGGCCCACCCTGAACCCGCTGCTGGCGGCCGGCCGCACCGCCTGGTCCGACGTACGGCGCGCGCTGACGGCCTGGGTGACGGTCCCCTCCCACCGGGAGACCCTGGCCCCGCTGCTCCACCCGCTGTCGTCGGTGACCCTGCACCTGCCCTTCGAAGTCGCGGACTACGTCGACTTCTACGCCTCCGAGAACCACGCGCGGAACGTCGGCCGGATCTTCCGTCCCGACGCCGCCGACTCCCTCACCCCCAACTGGAAGCACCTCCCGATCGGCTACCACGGCCGCTCCGGCACGGTCGTCGTGTCGGGCACGGACGTCGTACGGCCGTCCGGCCAGCGCAAGGCCCCGGCCGACGCCGCCCCCGTCTTCGGCCCGTCCGTCCGCCTCGACATCGAGGCGGAGGTCGGCTTCGTGGTGGGCGTGCCGTCCGAGCCGGGCAGCCCGGTGGCGCTCGGCGACTTCCGCGAGCACGTCTTCGGGCTGTGCCTGCTCAACGACTGGTCCGCGCGGGACGTGCAGGCCTGGGAGTACGTCCCCCTCGGCCCGTTCCTCGGCAAGTCCTTCGCCACGTCGGTGTCGGCCTGGATCACGCCGCTGGACGCCCTGGAGGAGGCGCGGGTGTCGCCGCCGGAACGGACGCACGAACTGCTCCCCTACCTGGACGACACGAACGGGGAGGGCGACGGCCCCGGCGGCTACGACCTGCGGATCTCCGTCGCCGTCAACGGTCACGTCGTCTCCGAGCCGCCGTTCTCCACCATGTACTGGACGGCCGCCCAGCAGTTGGCCCACATGACCGTCAACGGCGCCTCGCTGCGCACCGGCGACCTCTACGGTTCGGGCACGGTGAGCGGACCGGCCGAGCGCGAGCGCGGGTCGCTGCTGGAACTGACGTGGAACGGACGTGACCCGCTGGAACTCCCCGACGGCAAGCGGACGTTCCTGGAGGACGGGGACGTGGTGACCCTGTCGGCCTGGGCGCCGGGTCCGGGCGGCACCCGGGTGGGGCTGGGAGAGGTGACCGGGCGGGTGGTCGGCCGGGCGGCGCAGCGGTAGCCTCCGCGCCCGGTCCCGAACCCGTTGCCCGTCGGCACCTGACTCACACCGCCCGTCACCGTCATACTGGCGTCGGGCGGTGTGCGCGGCACGTTCGCCCTCCCGGGCAGTGTTCGAGGGCCGCACACGACGCGGGCCCCGGATACGACTCGGAGCACCGCACGACCGGAGCCGCCCTCACCGCCGCGCAGCCCCACAGCAAGACAGCCCTCCGCACAGCCCGCACCACCCAGCACAGCCCGCACGACCCCGCACAGCCCCCACCACCCAGCACAGCCCCGCACGACCCAGCAAGCCAGAGCCGCCCTTCCGACCAGGATCCGGAGCCCGTGGCATGACCGTCTGCCTGCTCCTGCTGTTCGTCGTCGCCGTGACCGCCGCGGTACCGGCACCGCGCGCGCTGACCCGGTCCACGTGGCCCGAACGGGATCCCGTGGTCGCGCTGTGGGTATGGCAGTGCCTGGTCGCCACCGTACTGCTGTGCTGCCTGACGGCCCTCGTCCTCGGCGCCGCGGCCGTCTTCGGCACGGTGCGCGCCCAGCTCTTCGCACCAGCGCCGCCCGCGGTGACCGCGGCCTACGACCTCTCCGCCGGCCCGACCTGGGCGGCAGCGCTCACCCTGCTGCTGGCCGGCGGCGCCGCCTGGACGACCGCCATGCTCGCCCGCGAGCTCGTCGAGGCCCGCCGACGCCGTGCCCGGTCCCGCGCCCACCTGCGCGAACGCGCCCCCGACCTGCCCGCCGGGCTCCCCGCCGCCCGCGGTCCCCTGCTGGTCCTGGAGGACGAGTACCCGGACGCCTGGTGGATGCCCGGGGCCCCTCCTCAACTGGTCGTCACCACCGGCGCCCTGCACCGCCTCACCGATCACCAGCTCGACGCCGTCCTCACCCACGAGCGCGGCCACGCGCGGGCCCGCCACGACTGGCTGCTGCATCTGTCCACCGCCCTGGCCACCGGCTTCCCGCGGGTA
The DNA here is from genome assembly GCF_031845825.1 of Streptomyces lancefieldiae. Taxonomy (NCBI): domain Bacteria; kingdom Bacillati; phylum Actinomycetota; class Actinomycetes; order Kitasatosporales; family Streptomycetaceae; genus Streptomyces; species Streptomyces lancefieldiae. Next base: position 27,749 of record NZ_JAVRFH010000037.1, read on the forward strand.
CCGCTCTTCACCCATTTCTGCGACCAGACCCACCGGCTGGTCGAACTCTCCGCCGACGACACCGCCTCCCGCCGCTGCGGCCACCTGACCACGGCGCTGGCCCTGATCGAGCTCAACCAGCACCGCGGTGTCCTGTCCTGCTCCTCCAGCCACCGCCTCCTCGGCGAACGAGTCGACCGCCTCCTGGAGCCCCCACCCCGTCTGACCCCGCGCCACCGCGCCCTGACCACGGCGACCGCGGCGCTGGTCCCGTTCCTCCCCCTGCTGATCACCTTCGCCCCGGGCCTGACGGCCCTGGCATAACCGTCGGCACCGCCACGTCCGGCACATCCAGCGGACAGTGGTCCCGCTCCCGCGTTCGGCCCGCTCCCCCGCAGGCCACCCCGTGGGCCGCCGGAGGGCGGCACGCCGGTGGCTGCGCCCCAGGGCGGCAACCGGTGGCGGCACACCGGTGGCAGAACTCCCCTGCCCCGGCGGAAAACCCCAGCTCACCCGCCCGACCGGCGGAGCCCCCGGTGGCGCAACAATCCAGCAACACCACCAACCCCACCGAATAGGTATGGTTCCGGCCATGCCCGCCACCGACCGCATCCGAGACCACGCCGGCCAGGGCGCGACCACCGTCGCCGCCCACCGCACGCGGCGTCGGCTGCGCGCGGACCGGGCCCGGCAGCTCGCCGACCTGCTCCGCCGCCAACTCCTCACCGACGCCTTCCCGGACGGCGTGCTCCCCCACGAGGACGCCCTCGTCGGCGAGTACGACGCGTCCCGCAACACCGTCCGCCAGGCTCTCGACCTCCTGCGCGCCGAAGGCCTCGTGGCCCGTCAGCCCGGCGTCGGCACCGTGGTCGTGGCCCGTAAGTACGCCCACGGACTGGACCGTCTGATGGGCCTCGCGGAAACCCTCCACGAACACGGCCGGGTCACCAACGAGGTCCGGACGACGGTCCCCGTCCCGGCCCCCGCTCCGGTCGCCGAACGCCTCCGCGTCCCACCCGGCGCCGACGTCCTCTACATCGAACGCCTGCGCCGCCTGGGCGGCGTCCCCCTCTCCCTGGACCTCACCTATCTCCCCCTCGACATCGGCACCGAACTGCTCGGCGCCGACCTCGAGAACACCGACGTCTTCCGCCTCCTGGAGTCCGTCACCGGGCGGCCTCTCGGCCACGCCGAGATCACCCTGGAGGCCGTCACCGCGGACGCGCACTCCGCCGCCGTACTGGAGGCTCCGCGCGGCGCGGCGGTCCTCATGCTCGAACGCCTCACCCACCTCGCGGACGGCCGGCCCGTGGACCTGGAGTTCATCCGCTTCCGCGGCGACCGCATCGCGATGAACGGCCTTCTGCACCGGTCCCTGTAAACACCCTCTTTCGCGCACCCTCCCTGGAGACAGCCATGCCCTTGGCGCCCCAGCGGGCCGACGTGCCCGTGACCATCGACGAGTCCAAGTGCATCGAAGGCTGCACGCTCTGCGTCGACATGTGCCCGCTGGACTCCCTCGCCATCGACGAGAGCAACGGCAAGGCGTACATGCACGTCGACGAGTGCTGGTACTGCGGCCCGTGCGCCGCCCGCTGCCCCACCGGGGCCGTCACGGTCAACATGCCCTACCTGCTCCGGTGAGAGGCCCGACGCCCATGAAACCCCACCGCACCGCACTCCTCGCCACCGCGGCCGTCGCCGCGCTGCTCCTTCCCCTCACCGCCTGCGGCGGCGACGCGTCGGCCGACGGGAACGGCTCCACGGTCACCGTCACCGTCGGCTACCAGTCCAGGACGATCAACACGGTCACGGCCGGCACCCTCCTGCGCTCCCTCGGCTACTTCGAGGAACAGCTCAACGCCCTCGGTGACGGCGTCACCTACAAGGTGAACTGGCAGGACTACGCGACCGGTGCCCCCATCACCGCCCAGATGACCGCCGGGAAGATCGACATCGGCTCGATGGGCGACTTCCCGCTGCTCATCAACGCGGCCCGCGGCAAGCAGCTCGGCAAGCCGACCCGCCTGGTCTCGGTCACCGGCTACAACCTCCTCGGCGGCCTCAACACCATCGTCACCGCACCGGGCTCCTCCCTCACCTCCCTGAAGGACCTCAAGGGCAAGAAGGTCTCGACGAGCGTCGGCTCGGCCGCCGACGGCACCCTCGTACGCGCCCTGCAACGCGCCGGCCTCGACGCCGACAAGGACATCGAGAAACTCAACCAGCAGCCCGCGGTGGGTGCTTCGGCCCTCTCCTCGGGGAGCGCGGACGCCCTGTCGCAGTTCGTCGCCTGGCCCGGACTGCTTGCCCACCAGGGCAAGGCGAAGGCACTGTACGACGGCGCGCAGCTGAACCTGCCCACCTTCCACGGCGTCACCGCCCGCGAGGACTTCGCGAAGAAGCGCCCGGCCGTGCTGGAGGCGTTCCTGAAAGCGCAGACACAGGCGACCGACTACCTCGAAGGCCACCCGGTGGCCGCCGCCGAGCAGGTCGCGAAGGCCACCGGCCTGCCCGCCGAGGCCGTCTACCTCTACAACGGCGCCCAGGGCATCGCCACCTTCGACCCGGCGATCAAGCCACAGCTCGTCGCGGCCCTGAAGGAGGACGTGACGATCCTCAAGGACGCCAAGCTCACCGGCGACGTGGACGTGGACGCCTTCGTCGACGACCAGTACGTGAAGAAGGCGCTCGGCCCGAAGGAGTACGCCGAACGGCTCTCCGCCACACCCCCGAATCCGGCCGGCGAGGTCTGGCCCAAGGGCGCGCAGAAGACCGTCGCCTTCACCTCCCCCACGGCGCTGCTGCGGCACGTGGCCGAGCATCGCGACGCCGTCCGGGCCGCCTACGTCCCCGACACCACCACCGGCACCCTGTGGTTCGCCGACCAGGCGGTGTGGGTGTCCGACGGCTCCGCGCTCCTGCCCTTCGTCGCACCGGCGACCGCCGAGGCGTACGTCGCCGGGCACGACGGAGCGCGTGTCGTCACCTACGCCGAGGCACTGGAGCGGGCGTCGTGACCCGGTATGCGCTGCGCTGCGCCTCGCTCGCCGTCGCCCTCGGCCTGTGGCAGCTGCTGACCGGCCAGGACATCGACCTCTGGCTGCGCTTCTCCCAGTTCCCCACCGTCACCGACGTGGCCCATGCCTTCGCCGACCGGCTGGCGGGCCCCGACTACTGGACGGACCTCACCGACAGTCTCACCCGCATCCTCACCGGCTTCCTGCTCGCCGCCGTCCTGGGCGTGGCGACCGGCGTGCTCGTGGCACGCTCGCGGCTCGCCGAGGACCTGCTCGGCCCGGTGCTGGAAGTGATCCGCCCGATCCCGGCCATCGCCCTGGTCCCCGTCGCGATCCTCCTCTTCCCCTCCAACGAACAGGGCATCGTCTTCATCACCTGCACCGCCGCCTTCTTCCCGGTCCTGGTCTCCACCCGGCACGCCGTGCGCGCGCTGACCCCCGTGTGGGAGGAGGCGGTGCGCACCATGGGCGGCGGCCGATGGCGGGTGCTCGGCTCGGTGGTGCTGCCGGGCGCCCTGCCCGGCGTCTTCGGTGGCCTGTCGGTCGGGATCGGCGTCTCCTGGATCTGCGTGATCTCCGCCGAGATGATCTCCGGCCAGTACGGAGTCGGTTACCGCACCTGGCAGGACTACACGGTCGTCGACTACCCGGGTGTCTTCGTCGGCATGGCCACCATCGGCGTGCTGGGCTGGCTGACCTCCACGGCCGTGGAACTGCTGGGCCGCCGCCTCACCCGCTGGCTGCCGCGCACGTCCTACGTCCCCGCCGTCCGCCCGAAGTCCGCGCGGGCTGGCGCGGCCACCTCGCGCGCCGGCACCGCGGTACGCAAGGAACCCGAACTCGAGGAGGCACGCGATGAGCACCTCGTCCGAGACTGAGACTGAGACCGGAACCGACACGGGGGCGGACACCGGAACCGGAACCGGCACCGGCACCGGCACCGGCACCGAGATCAAGACCAGGCCTGAGACCGCGACCTTGACCGGAACCGACACCGACACCGAGACCGAGACCGCCACCGATCTCGAGACCGGGACTGCGACCGAGATCGATACCCGCCCGTCGGCCGCCGCACGGACCTCCCCCCGCGGCACCGGCCTCGCGCTCCGGGACGCCACCCTCGGCCGCCCGGACGCTCCCGCGCTGACCGGCGTGGACGTCGACGTGTCCCCCGGCGAGATCCTCGCCGTGGTCGGCCCCTCGGGCTGCGGCAAGTCGACGCTGCTGCGCACGCTCGCCGGGCTGCTTCCCCCGCTGGCCGGGGCGGCGGAACAGGACGGCCGCCGGATCGACGGGCCGGGGGCCGACCGGGCACTGGTCTTCCAGGAGGACGCCCTCCTGCCCTGGCGCACCCTGCGCGCCAACGTCGAGCTCCCCCTCGCCATCCAGGGCCTGCCCCGAGCCCAACGCCGGGAGCAGGCGGCGGCCTGGCTGGAGCGGGTCGGACTCGCCGCGCAGGCCCGGCAGCTGCCCCACCGCGTCTCCGGGGGCCAGCGCCAGCGCGCCCAGTTGGCCCGCGCGCTGGCCGGACGTCCCCGCGCCGTCCTGATGGACGAACCCTTCGGCGCCCTCGACGCCCAGACCCGCGCCGGGATGCAGGACCTGCTGGTGGAGGTGCTGAACGGCACCGGTGCCACCGTCGTCTTCGTCACCCACGACGTGGACGAGGCCCTGTTCCTCGGCGACCGTGTCGCCCTGCTCGGCGCCGGCCGTCTCACCGCCGTACGCGACGTGCCCCGTCCCCGGGACCGCTCGGCCCACGACGACCCGGCGCGCGTGGCGCTGCGGCACGACGTCCTGACATCCCTCGGCACCTGAAAGGCCCTCTGGTGGAGATTCCCGCCCTCACCGACGCCGAAGAACTCTCCTGCGACGTCCTCGTCATCGGCGGCGGCACCGCCGGCACCATGGCCGCGCTGACCGCCGCCGAGCACGGCGCGAACGTACTGCTGCTGGAGAAGGCCCACGTCCGGCACTCCGGTGCCCTCGCCATGGGCATGGACGGCGTCAACAACGCCGTGGTCCCCGGCCGCGCCGAACCCGACGACTACGTCGCCGAGATCACCCGCGCCAACGACGGCATCGTCGACCAGTCCACCGTCCGCCAGACCGCCACCCGCGGCTTCGCCATGGTCCAGCGTCTGGAGTCGTACGGGGTGAAGTTCGAGAAGGACGAGCACGGCGACTACGCGGTCCGCCAGGTCCACCGCTCCGGCTCGTACGTGCTGCCGATGCCGGAGGGCAAGGACGTCAAGAAGGTCCTGTACCGGCAACTGCGGCGGCGCGAGATGCGCGAGAGGATCCGCATCGAGAACCGCGTGATGCCGGTGCGGGTCCTGACGGCGGAGGGCCGGGCGGTGGGCGCGGCGGGCTTCAACACCCGCACGGGACAGTTCGTGACCGTCCGCGCGGGTGCCGTGATCCTGGCGACCGGCGCCGCCGGCCGGCTCGGCCTGCCCGCGTCCGGCTACCTCTACGGCACCTACGAGAACCCGACCAACGCGGGGGACGGCTACGCCATGGCCTACCACGCGGGCGCCGAGCTGACCGGCATCGAGTGTTTCCAGATCAACCCGCTGATCAAGGACTACAACGGGCCGGCCTGCGCCTACGTCGCCAACCCCTTCGGCGGCTACCAGGTCAACCGGCACGGCGAGCGCTTCGTCGACTCCGACTACTGGTCGGGCCAGATGATGGCCGAGTTCGCGGCGGAGGTCGCCAGTGACCGCGGCCCGGTGTACCTGAAGCTCAGCCATCTCCCGGAGGAGTCCGTCTCCGCGCTGGAATCCATTCTGCACTCCACCGAGCGCCCGACCCGCGGCACCTTCCACGCGGGCCGCGGCCACGACTACCGCACCCACGACGTCGAGATGCACATCTCCGAGATCGGCCTGTGCGGCGGCCACTCCGCCTCGGGCGTACGGGTGGACGACCACGCCCGCACCACCGTCCCCCGCCTCTACGCCGCCGGTGACCTGGCCTGCGTGCCGCACAACTACATGATCGGCGCGTTCGTCTTCGGCGACCTGGCGGGCGCGGACGCCGCCCAGTACACGGCGTACGCGGGCGAACTGCCGGCCGAGCAGGTGCGTCAGGCGCACGAGCTGGTCTACCGACCGCTGCGCAACCCCGACGGCCCGCCGCAGCCCCAGGTCGAGTACAAACTGCGCCGCTTCGTCAACGACTACGTGGCCCCGCCGAAGTCCGGCGCCCGGCTGTCGCTCGCCCTGGAGTCGTTCGAGCGGATGCGCGCGGACATCGCGGCGATGGGCGCCCGCACCCCGCACGAGCTGATGCGCTGCGCCGAGGTCACCTTCATCCGCGACTGCGCGGAGATGGCCGCCCGGGCCTCCCTGGCCCGCACCGAGTCCCGCTGGGGCCTCTATCACGAACGCGTCGACATTCCCGAGCGCGACGACGCCTCCTGGTTCCACCACCTCGATCTGCACAAGTCCCCCTCCGGTGCCATGGAGTTCACGGCGCGTCCCGTGGCTCCCTATCTGGTGCCGATCGACGAGTTCACGCCGGTCGGTGGTCCCTCCCGGCACCTCGGTGAGGTGCACCCGGAGCAGGTGGCGACGGCCGGCGCACGTGATGTCGCGCCGCTGGCGGCGGGGCTCCGACCCACTGCGAGCGCGCCGGGCGACGGCGGCCACGACACCGCCGAGCCGACCGCCACGGCCTCGCCCCGGCTGCTGGAACTCCTCTCCCTGGCCGAGAGCGAATCCGAGCTCACCGTCCTTCGGCCATACCTGTCCGACCCCGAGCCCGCCGTCCGGCGCACGGCGGTCACCGTCCTCACCGAGACCGTGCCTCCCGGCACCGGCCCGGCGCTCGCCGCCGCCCTGTCCGACACCGACGGCGAGGTACGGGCCGCCGCGGCCGCCTCCCTGCGCGAACTGGTCGAGACGCTGACACCGGAACCCGCGCTGGGCGAGCCCCTCGTCCAGGCACTGACCCAGTCCGACCCCGTCGTACGCGCCACCGCCCTCGACCTGTTGCGCGTCCTGCGCCTGGGCGGCGCCGGCACCTTCACCACGGCCCTCGCCGACCCGGACACCGCCGTGCGCATCGAGGCGGTTCGCGGTCTGGTCTCCCTGGACGCCGCGGAGTCGCTCTCCCCGGCCGCCGCGGATCCCTCCCGCGAGGTCCGGGTCACCGCCGCCAAGGCGCTGGGGACGCTGAAGGCGGATGCCGGCGCCGACAGTGCCCTCGGCCGGCTCACCGAGGACCCCGACGCTCTGGTGCGCGGCGCCGCCTTCGCGGCCCTGGCGGAGACGGGCTGCCCGGCCCCGCTCGCATCACGGGCGGTCACCGCGCTGTCCGACCCCGCATGGCAGGTCCGGGCCGGCGCGGCCACCGCGTTGTCGGCCGCCGACTCCGGCAGCGCGGTCCCCGTTCTCGCCAAGGCCCTCGCCGATCCGAACGCCGACGTCCGCAAGGCGGCCGTTCTCGCCCTGACCCGGCACACGGCCACCACCGAGGACGCCCGGTCGGCGCTCTCCACCGCCACGAGCGACACCGACGCCGACGTCAGGGCGTACGCGAGCCGGGCGCTGTGACGCCGAGGACGGCTGTGCCGGGACGCGTCCCGCTGTCCGGTCGCCCGGCTATATCCAGTCGTCCGGCTCCGGCTCCGGCTCGGTCTCGGGCCAGTCGTCCCGGCCGGCTCCGGCGTCGATCGCGGCGGAAGGGGCCGGTGGCGTCTCGCCGGCCAGCCCGGCGAGTACCGCCAGCACGCCTTCCCCGTACGTCACCAGCTTCTTCTCGCCGACGCCGCTGATGCCCCCGAGCTGCCCGATCGAGGTGGGCCAGGCGGTCGCGATCTCCCGGAGCGTGGCGTCGTGGAAGATGACGTACGCCGGGACGCCCTGCTCGCGGGCCTGCTCCGCACGCCAGGCGCGCAGCGCCTCGAAGGCGGGGAGCAGCTCCGCGGGCAGCTCCGCCGCGGCGGCCTTGGCCTTGCGGTCTCCTCGTCCGCCGCCTGTCGCCCGGGCCGCGGCCGGCTTCTTGGGCTCCTTGCGCAGCGGCACCTCGCGTTCCCGCCGCAGCACCGCACCGCTGGCCTCGGTCAGCACCAGCGTGCCGTACTCCCCCTCGACCGCGAGCAGCCCCTGCGCCAGCATCTGTCGGGCGACGCCCCGCCACTCGCCCTCGGTCAGCTCCTCTCCGATGCCGAACACGGAGAGCTGGTCGTGGTCGAACTGGATCACCTTGGCGGTGCGCTTGCCCAGCAGGATGTCGATGATCTGACCGGCGCCGAACTTCTGGCCGCGCTCCCGCTTCAGCCGCACCACCGTCGAGAGCACCTTCTGTGCGGCGACCGTGCCGTCCCAGGTCTCCGGCGGGGTGAGGCAGCTGTCGCAGTTGCCGCAGCCGGCCGGGTCCGGCTCCTGTCCGAAGTAGGCGAGGAGCTGGCCGCGGCGGCACTGGACGGTCTCGCACAGGGCGAGCATCGCGTCCAGATGGGACTGGGCCCGGCGTCGGAACGCCTCGTCGCCCTCCCCCGACTGGATCAGCTTGCGCTGCTGTATGACGTCGTTGAGGCCGTACGCCATCCAGGCGGTCGACGGCAGCCCGTCCCGGCCTGCGCGGCCGGTCTCCTGGTAGTAGCCCTCGACCGACTTGGGCAGGTCCAGGTGGGCGACGAACCTCACGTCCGGCTTGTCGATGCCCATGCCGAAGGCGATGGTCGCCACCACGACCAGGCCCTCCTCCCGCAGGAACCGGGACTGGTGCGCGGCGCGGGTGCCCGCGTCCAGGCCGGCGTGGTACGGAACGGCCTCGATGCCGTTGCGCGACAGGAACTCGGCGGTCTTCTCGACCGAGTTGCGCGAGAGGCAGTACACGATGCCCGCGTCGCCGGGGTGCTCCTCGCGCAGGAAGCTCAGCAGCTGCTTCTTGGGGTCGGACTTCGGCACGATCCGGTACTGGATGTTGGGCCGGTCGAAGCTCGCCACGAAGTGCCGAGCCGTCGGCATGTTCAGCCGCTCGGTGATCTCGCGGTGCGTCGCGTGCGTGGCCGTCGCCGTGAGCGCGAGCCGGGGGACGTCCGGCCAGCGCTCGCCGAGCAGCGCCAGCGCGAGGTAGTCGGGCCGGAAGTCGTGGCCCCACTGCGAGACGCAATGCGCCTCGTCGATCGCGAAGAGGGAGATCTTGCCGCGGGAGAGGAGGTCGAGGGTGCCCTCCAGCCGAAGCCGCTCGGGCGCCAGGTACAGCAGGTCGAGCTCGCCGGCGAGGAACTCGGCCTCCACCACGCGGCGCTCGTCGAAGTCCTGCGTCGAGTTCATGAACCCGGCCCGCACACCGAGCGCCCGCAGCGCGTCCACCTGGTCCTGCATCAGCGCGATGAGCGGCGAGACCACGACGCCCGTACCGGGCCGGACCAGGGCCGGGATCTGGTAGCACAGCGACTTCCCGCCGCCGGTCGGCATGAGCACGACGGCGTCGCCACCCGCGACCACGTGATCGACGACCGCCTCCTGCTCGCCGCGGAAGGCCTCGTACCCGAAGACCCGGTGCAGCGTGGCCAGCGCCTCACTGTCCGTGTCCCTCGCCTGTGCCGCCTCTGCCATCTCGCCGATCACGCCCGTCCCGCCCATCGTCGTGTCCCCCGTACGTCCTGCCTCGCCCGTCCTGGTCCGTCCTGTCCCGACCACTGCCTCAACGATAGGGGCCCGCACCGACAGCTCCGGAGTTATCCACAGGCCGCCTGCCGCTGCCCACGTCAAGGACACGATCGTCGTTCACACGTTCGCGGGAGACCCGTCCGTTTCCGGCGGATAGTCTGATTGCACCCGCGAGACTCCGTCCCATGGGAGCACTGATGAGCGTCGCACCGAAGGCGTCCACCCCCACCTGGCCCATCCCGCCGGAGGGCGGCTGGACCGCAGACGACCTGGACCGGCTTCCGAATCTGCCTCCGCATACGGAACTGATCGACGGGAGCCTGGTCTTCGTTAGTCCGCAGACCGCCTTTCATGAACGAGCTGTCGACTTCTTCAAATGGCAGTTGCAGTCGCTGGTCCCAGCCGAGTTCGAGGTCTTCCGTGAGTTCACGATCGACATCGACGCGCAGAACAGGCCGGAACCGGACGTCGTCGTCGTGCGGGCCGACGCGTGGACGGAGTCGGATCAGACCCGGTTCCCGTCCACGGCCGTGATGCTGGCGGTCGAGGTGGTCTCCACCGATTCCATCTCCCGCGACCGCGAAACGAAGCCTCTGAAGTACGCCAGGGCCAAGATCCCCCACTACTGGCGTATCGAGAACGAGCAGGGGCTTGCGGCAGTGCACGCCTTCGAACTCGAGCCGACCGTAGAGGCCTACACCAGCGTCGGCATCTTCCGCGAGCGAATGAAGGTGAGTGCGCCCTTCCCGATGGACCTGGACCTGACCGCCATCAAGGCGCGCCCCGGCGGCGAGTGACTCGCGCACAACAAGACGGCGGCCCGGCCTTTCACAGGAAAGGTGCCGGGCCGCCGTCTCCCGCGGCGAGCGCCGCGTCAGCGCACGAACACACCCGCCTGTCCCGCCAGGTCCAGGAAGTACTGCGGCGCCACGCCGAGCACCACCGTGACCGCCACGCCCACGCCGATCGCCGTCATCGTCAGTGGTGACGGCACCGCGACGGTCGGGCCCTCCGGCCGCGGCTCGCTGAAGAACATCAGCACGATCACGCGGATGTAGAAGAACGCCGCGATCGCCGACGAGATCACGCCGATCACGACCAGCGGGGCCGCGCCGCCCTCCGCCGCCGCCTTGAACACGGCGAACTTGCCCGAGAACCCGGAGGTCAGCGGGATGCCCGCGAAGGCGAGCAGGAACACCGCGAACACGGCCGCCACCAGCGGCGACCTGCGACCGAGCCCGGCCCACTTCGACAGGTGCGTCGCCTCACCGCCCGCGTCGCGCACCAGCGTGACGACCGCGAAGGCGCCGATCGTGACGAAGGAGTACGCGGCCAGGTAGAAGAGGACGGACGAGATGCCGTCCGGCGTGGTCGCGATGACACCCGCGAGGATGAAGCCCGCGTGCGCGATCGACGAGTACGCCAGCAGCCGCTTGATGTCCGTCTGCGTGATCGCGACGATCGCACCGGCCAGCATGGTGACGATCGCCACGGCCCACATCACCGGCCGCCAGTCCCAGCGCAGGCCCGGCAGGACGACGTAGAGGATGCGGAGCAGGGCACCGAAGGCCGCGACCTTGGTCGCCGCCGCCATGAACCCGGTCACCGGCGTCGGCGCGCCCTGGTAGACGTCCGGCGTCCACATGTGGAACGGCACCGCGCCCACCTTGAACAGCAGGCCCATGACGATCAGCGCGGACCCCACGAGCAGCAGCGCGTCGTTGCCCATGGTGTCGGCGAGTGCCGGGGAGACGTTCTGCACGGTGCCGTCGACGACCTGGGCGATCGTGCCGTACGACATCGAACCCGCGTAGCCGTAGAGCAGGGCGATGCCGAACAGGGTGAAGGCGGAGGCGAACGCGCCGAGCAGGAAGTACTTGACCGCGGCCTCCTGCGACAGCAGCCGCTTGCGGCGGGCCAGCGCGCACAGCAGGTACAGCGGCAGGGAGAAGACCTCCAGCGCCACGAAAAGCGTCAGCAGGTCGTTGGCCGCCGGGAAGACCAGCATGCCGGCGACGGCGAAGAGCAGCAGGGGGAACACCTCTGTGGTGGTGAACCCGGCCTTCACCGCCTTCTGCTCGCTCTCGCTGCCCGGGACGGCCGCGGCCTGCGCGGCGAAGGAGTCGACGCGGTTGCCGTGTGCCGCCGGATCGAGCCGTCGCTCGGCGAAGGTGAACAGGCCGACCAGGCTCGCCAGCAGGATGGTGCCCTGCAGGAACAGGGCCGGTCCGTCGACGGCCACGGCGCCCATCGCCGCGATGCCGGCCTTGGTCGTGCCGTATCCGCCCGCCGCGAGCGCGACGACCGCGGCGAAGGCGGCGATCAGCGCGACGACGGACACGAACAACTGCGCGTAGTAGCGGGACCTGCGCGGCACGAAGGCCTCGATGAGGATTCCGATGATCGCCGCGCCGATAATGATCAGGGTGGGCGACAGCTGCCCGTACTCGATCTTCGGCGCGTCGATCTTCGCGATCGGGTCGGCCGCCGCCGTTGTCCACAGGCTGTGGACGGCTGTTGCGCTCACTTGGCCGCCTCCACCTCAGGCTTGGGGTCCGTCTTGTGTACGTCGGACATGGTCTGCTTCACCGCGGGGTTGACGATGTCCGTGACGGGCTTCGGGTAGACGCCCAGGAAGATCAGTAGCGCCACCAGTGGCGCCACGACCACCAGCTCGCGCACCCGCAGGTCGGGCATCGCGGACACCTCCGGCTTCACCGGGCCCGTCATCGTCCGCTGGTAGAGGACGAGGGTGTAGAGCGCGGCGAGCACGATGCCGAAGGTGGCGATGATGCCGATCACCGGATAGCGCGTGAACGTGCCGACCAGGACGAGGAACTCACTGACGAAGGGCGCGAGGCCCGGCAGCGACAGGGTCGCCAGGCCGCCGATCAGGAAGGTGCCGGCGAGCACCGGGGCGACCTTCTGCACTCCGCCGTAGTCGGCGATGAGCCGCGAACCGCGGCGCGAGATCAGGAAGCCGGCGATCAGCATCAGGACGGCGGTCGAGATGCCGTGGTTGACCATGTAGAGCGTCGCGCCGGACTGGCCCTGGCTGGTCATCGCGAAGATGCCCATGATGATGAAGCCGAAGTGCGAGATCGACGCGTACGCGATCAGCCGCTTGATGTCGCGCTGGCCGACCGCGAGCAGCGCCCCGTAGATGATGCTGATGACCGCGAGGACGAGGATGACGGGCGTCGCCCACTTGCTCGCCTCCGGGAACAGCTGGAGGCAGAAGCGGAGCATCGCGAAGGTGCCGACCTTGTCGACGACCGCCGTGATGAGCACGGCGACCGGGGCGGTCGACTCCTGCATGGCGTTGGGCAGCCAGGTGTGCAGCGGCCACAGCGGCGCCTTCACGGCGAAGGCGAAGAAGAAGCCGAGGAACAGCCAGCGCTCCGTGCTGGTCGCCATGTCCAGCGAACCGTTGGCCCGTGCTTCGGCGATCTCCGTGAGCGAGAAGTTCCCGGCGACCACGTAGAGCCCGATCACCGCGGCCAGCATGATCAGTCCGCCGGCCAGGTTGTAGAGCAGGAACTTCACCGCGGCGTACGACCGCTGTGTCGCCGCCGTCTTCTCGCCGTGCTCGTGGGCCCGGTCGCCGAAGCCGCCGATGAGGAAGTACATCGGGATGAGCATGGCTTCGAAGAAGATGTAGAAGAGGAAGACGTCGGTGGCCTCGAAGGAGATGATCACCATCGCCTCGACGGCCAGGATCAGGGCGAAGAAGCCCTGGGTCGGCCGCCACCGGCTGCTGCCGGTCTCCAGCGGATCGGCGTCGTGCCAGCCCGCCAGGACGATGAACGGGATCAGCAGGGCGGTCAGCGCGATCAGCGCCACCGCGATGCCGTCCACACCCAGTTCGTACCGGACGCCGAACTCTGCGATCCAGGAGTGGGACTCGGTGAGTTGGTAGCGGTCGCCGTCGGGCTCGAAGCGGACCAGGACCACGATCGCCAGTGCGAGGGTGGCCAGCGAGAACAGCAGCGCCAGCCATTTGGCCGCGGTGCGTTTCGCGGCCGGCACGGCGGCCGTGGCGATGGCCCCGACGGCCGGGAGGACCGCCGTGGCTGTCAGCAGGGGAAAGGACATCGGTATCAGACCGCCCTCATCAGCAGGGTCGCGGCGACGAGGACCGCCGCACCGCCGAACATCGAGACCGCGTACGAGCGCGCGAAGCCGTTCTGCAGCCTGCGCATCCGCCCGGACAGGCCGCCGACCGAGGCCGCCGTGCCGTTGACGACCCCGTCGACCAGGGTGTGGTCGACGTAGACCAGGGAGCGCGTGAGGTGCTCGCCGCCGCGGACCAGGACGACATGGTTGAAGTCGTCCTGGAGCAGGTCGCGCCGGGCGGCCCGGGTGAGCAGCGACCCGTGCGGGGCGACGGCCGGGACCGGACGCCGTCCGTACTGCGCCCACGCGATCGCGACGCCGATGACCATGCAGGCCACGGTCGCTCCGGTGACCACCCCGGCGCTGATCGGCGCGTCACCGTGGTCGTGCCCGGTGATGGGCTCGAGCCAGTGCAGGAAGCGGTCGCCGATGCTGAAGAACGCGCCGCCCGCCACCGACCCGACAGCCAGCACGATCATCGGGATCGTCATGACCTTCGGGGACTCGTGCGGGTGCGGTACGGCGTGCTCGCCGCGTTCCTCGGCGGCGGGCTCCACATCGGGCGCCGCCGGGGACGGAGTCGGCCGGTTGCGCCAGCGCTCCTCACCGAAGAACGTCATCAGCATCACGCGCGTCATGTAGTACGCCGTGATGGCCGCGCCCAGCAGGGCCGCGCCGCCGAGGATCCATCCCTCGGTGCCGCCCTTGGCGAACGCCGCCTCGATGATCTTGTCCTTGGAGAAGAAGCCGGACAGGCCGGGGAAGCCGATGATGGCGAGGTAGCCGAGGCCGAAGGTGACGAACGTGATCGGCATGTACTTGCGCAGTCCGCCGTAGCGGCGCATGTCGACCTCGTCGTTCATGCCGTGCATGACCGAACCGGCGCCGAGGAACAGCCCGGCCTTGAAGAAGCCGTGCGTCACCAGGTGCATGATCGCGAAGACGTAGCCGATGGGGCCGAGGCCCGCCGCCAGCACCATGTAGCCGATCTGCGACATGGTCGAGCCGGCCAGTGCCTTCTTGATGTCGTCCTTGGCGCAACCGACGATCGCACCGAACAGCAGCGTGACCGCGCCGACGATCGTGACCACCAGCTGCGCGTCGGGCGCGCCGTTGAAGACGGCTCCCGAGCGGACGATCAGGTACACGCCCGCCGTCACCATGGTCGCGGCGTGGATGAGGGCCGAGACGGGGGTCGGGCCCTCCATCGCGTCCCCGAGCCAGGACTGCAACGGCACCTGGGCGGACTTGCCGCAGGCAGCGAGCAGCAGCATCAGGGCGATCGCGGTGAGCTTGCCCTCGTCGGCCGAGCCCGCGAGTCCGGCCTCCCCGTGGCCGCCGAGCACCGGCCCGAAGGCGAAGGTGCCGAACCACAGGAACATCAGCATGATCGCGATCGACAGGCCCATGTCGCCGACGCGGTTGACCAGGAAGGCCTTCTTGGCCGCCGTGGCCGCGCTGGGCTTGTGCTGCCAGAAGCCGATCAGCAGGTAGGAGGCGAGACCGACGCCCTCCCAGCCGACGTACAGCAGCAGGTAGTTGTCGGCGAGGACGAGCAGCAGCATCGCCGCGAGGAACAGGTTCAGGTAGCCGAAGAAGCGGCGGCGCCGCTCGTCGTGCTCCATGTACCCGATCGAGTACAGGTGGATGAGCGAGCCGACGCCGGTGATCAGCAGGACGAACGTCATCGACAACTGGTCGAGCCGGAAGGCGACGTCGGCCTGGAACCCCTCCACCGGGATCCAGCTGAACAGGTGCTGCGTCAGGGTGCGGTCCTCGGCGCCGCTGCCGAGCAGGTCGGCGAAGAGGACGACGCCGATCACGAAGGACGCGGCGGCCAGCAGCGTGCCGATCCAGTGGCCGACGGCGTCCAGTCGGCGGCCGCCGCACAGCAGGACCACCGCTCCGAGCAGAGGCGCCGCCACCAGCAGCGCAATCAGATTCTCCACGATTCAGCGACCCCTCACAGCTTCATCAGGCTGGCGTCGTCGACCGAGGCCGAGTGGCGGGAACGGAACAGGGACACGATGATCGCGAGCCCGACCACGACCTCCGCGGCGGCGACGACCATCGTGAAGAAGGCGATGATCTGGCCGTCGAGGTTGCCGTGCATCCGGGAGAAGGCGACGAACGCGAGGTTGCAGGCGTTGAGCATGAGCTCGATGCACATGAAGACCACGATCGCGTTGCGCCGGATGAGCACGCCGGTGGCGCCGATCGTGAACAACAGGGCTGCGAGATAGAGGTAGTTGACGGGGTTCACTTCGACGCCTCCTCGGACCGCTTGAAGTGCGCCGGCTCGACCGCCTTGCGCTCCAGGCGCTCCTCGGCCCGCTGCTCCAGGGCCTTGAGATCGTTGAGCGCCTCCATCGACACGTCACGGATCTGGCCCCGCTCGCGCAGCGTCTTGCTGACGGTGAGCTCGGACGGAGTGCCGTCGGGCAGCAGGCCCGCGATGTCGACCGCGTTGTGCCGGGCGTACACGCCGGGTGCGGGCAGCGGCGGCAGGTGCGTGCCCTCGCGGACGCGCCGCTCGGCCAGTTCGCGCTGGGTCGCGGCCCGTTCGGTGCGCTCTCGGTGGGTGAGCACCATGGCACCGACGGCGGCCGTGATCAGCAGGGCGCCGGTGATCTCGAAGGCGAAGACGTACTTGGTGAAGATGAGGGACGCGATGCCCTCCACGTTGCCGTTCGCGTTCGCCTGGGCGAGGCCGGTGAACTCCGTGACGGACGCGTTGCCGATGCCGGCGATCAGCAGGATGCCGAAGCCGAGCCCGGACAGCAGGGCCAGCCAGCGCTGGCCCTTGATGGTCTCCTTCAGGGAGTCCGCCGCGGTGACACCGACGAGCATCACCACGAACAGGAACAGCATCATGATGGCGCCGGTGTAGACGACGATCTGCACGATGCCGAGGAAGTAGGCACCGTTGGCGAGGTAGAACACCGCCAGGACGATCATGGTCCCGGCGAGGCAGAGCGCGCTGTGCACGGCCTTCTTCATGAAGACGGTGCACAGGGCGCCGATCACCGCGACGGTGCCGAGGATCCAGAACTGCACGGCCTCTCCGGTGGACGTGGAGTAGGCGGCGAGCTGTGCGCTCATCGGCGGATCACCTCCTCCGAGGCCGGTTCCTGCGCACCGAAGGTCGAGGCGGCCTCCTGGACCACCTCTCCCTTGGAGTGGGCGACCTGCTGGACCGTGCCGGGGGCGGCCTCGGTCACCAGGCCCCGGTAGTAGTCCTGCTCGTCCGTGCCCGGATAGATGGCGTGGGGCGAGTCGACCATGCCCTCCTCCAGGCCGGCCAGCAGCTGCTCCTTGGTGAAGATGAGGTTGGCGCGACTGGAGTCGGCCAGCTCGAACTCGTTGGTCATCGTCAGCGCGCGTGTGGGGCACGCCTCGATGCACAGGCCGCACAGGATGCAGCGGGCGTAGTTGATCTGGTAGACGCGGCCGTACCGCTCACCCGGCGAGTAGCGTTCCTCGTCGGTGTTGTCGGCGCCCTCCACGTAGATCGCGTCGGCGGGACACGCCCAGGCGCACAGCTCGCAGCCGACGCACTTCTCCAGGCCGTCCGGATGGCGGTTGAGCTGGTGCCGTCCGTGGAAACGCGGAGCGGTGGTCTTCCGCTGCTCCGGGTACTGCTCGGTCAGCCGCTTCTTAAACATGGCCTTGAAGGTCACGCCGAAGCCGGCCACGGGGTTCAGGAAACCGGGGTCGGTCTCCTTCGGTTCCTCAGCCATCGGACGCCTCCTTTCCATCCGTAGATCCGCCCAGAGATCCGTCACTCTGAGTATCGGGCCCACCACTGACAATCAGCTCCGGCTCCCGGCGCGGACGGCGTCGCGGCACCGGCGGCAACTCCTGTCCGGGCAGCGGCGGTACGGGGAAGCCGCCGGCCATCGGGTCGAAGGCTGCCGGTTCCTCGACCGGGGCCTCGGCCTGCTTGCCCTTGTCGCGGTACATGTCCACGACGAAGGACAGCACCAGCAGGGCCAGGACCGCGCCACCGATGTAGAGGGCGATGTCGGTGAACTCGTAGTCCTCGTTCCGCAGGGCCCGCACGGTCGCGACCAGCATCAGCCAGACCAGGGAGGCCGGGATGAGGACCTTCCAGCCGAGCTTCATCAGTTGGTCGTAGCGGACGCGCGGGAGCGTGCCGCGCAGCCAGATGAAGAAGAACAGCAGCAACTGGACCTTGACCACGAACCAGAGCAGCGGCCACCAGCCGTGGTTGGCGCCCTCCCAGAAGGTGCTGACCGGCCACGGTGCCCGCCATCCGCCGAGGAAGAGGGTGGTGGCGACCGCCGAGACGGTCACCATGTTCACGTACTCGGCGAGCATGAACATCGCGAACTTGATCGACGAGTACTCGGTGTTGAAGCCGCCGACCAGGTCGCCCTCGGACTCCGGCATGTCGAAGGGGGCGCGGTTGGTCTCGCCGACCATCGTCACGATGTAGAGGATGAAGGAGACCGGCAGCAGCACGATGTACCAGCGGTCGGTCTGCTGCGCGACGATCTCCGACGTCGACATGGAGCCCGAGTAGAGGAACACCGAGGCGAACGCGGCGCCCATCGCGATCTCGTAGGAGATCATCTGCGCACAGGACCGCAGGCCGCCGAGGAGCGGATACGTCGATCCGGAACTCCAGCCGGCGAGCACGATGCCGTAGATGCCGACCGAGGCGACCGCCAGGATGAACAGCATGGCGATCGGCAGGTCGGTGAGCTGCATGGCGGTGCGCTCACCGAAGATCGAGACTTCGTTGCCGGCGGGCCCGAAGGGGATCACCGCGATCGCCATGAAGGCCGGGATGGCCGCGACGATCGGCGCGAGGACGTACACCGCCTTGTCGGCGCGCTTGACGACGACGTCTTCCTTGAGCATCAGTTTGATGCCGTCGGCGAGCGACTGGAGCATGCCCCAGGGGCCGTGCCGGTTCGGTCCGATGCGCAGCTGCATCCAGGCGACGACCTTGCGCTCCCACACGATGGAGAACAGCACGGTCACCATGAGAAACGCGAAGCAGAAGACCGCCTTGACGACGACCAGCCACCAGGGGTCGGTGCCGAACATCGAGAGGTCTTCAGCAGCGAGGGTCGGGCTCATGCCTCCACCTCCTTGGGGGCCACGCCCGCGGACGTCGCCGGGCCGATGCGGACGAGGGATCCGGGCAGCACCCCGGCGTCGGAGGCGACGCCGGCGCCGGCCGAGTTCAGCGGCAGCCAGACCACCCGGTCCGGCATCTCGGTGACCCGCAGCGGGAGCGCGACGGCGCCGGCGGGGCCGGTCACGGCCAGAAGGTCGCCGTCCTTGACGCCCGCCTCGGCGGCCGTGGCGGCCGACACGCGCGCGTGTGCGGCGTGCCGGGTACCGGCGAGTGCCTCGTCGCCCTGCTGGAGCACACCCTGGTCGAGCAGCAGCCGGTGTCCGGCCAGCACGGCCTCCCCGGCGGCCGGTCGCGGCAGCGCGCTCGCGGTGTGCAGCGGCTCACCGGCCCGCGGCCCGCCCCAGGGACCGAGCCGGTCGATCTCCGCGCGTGTCGTGCGCAGATCCGGCAGGCCCAGGTGTACGTCCATGGCGTCGGCGAGCATCTGGAGGACCCGCGCGTCGGTGGGCGCCAGGCGGCGGGTCATCTGGTCGGGCTTGAGCGCGGCCTCGAAGAAGCGCACCCGCCCCTCCCAGTTGAGGAAGGTTCCGGCCTTCTCGGCGACCGCGGCGACGGGCAGGACGACGTCGGCGAGTTCGGTGACCTCGCTGGGCCGCAGCTCCAGCGACACCACGAAACCGGCCTCGGCGAGTGCCGCACGCGCGCGTGCCGGATCGGGCAGGTCGGCGACCTCCACGCCCGCCACCAGCAGCGCCTGGAGCTCGCCCCGGGCCGCCGCCTCGACGATCTCGCCGGTGTCGCGGCCGTAGCGGTGCGGCAGGGCGGCCAGGCCCCAGACCGCGGCGACCTCCTCACGCGCGCGCGGGTCGGTCGCCGGGCGCCCTCCCGGCAGCAGCGACGGCAGCGCGCCCGCCTCGATCGCGCCGCGCTCCCCGGCCCGGCGCGGGATCCACACCAGTCGGGCGCCGGTCGCGGAGGCGGTCCGTACGGCGGAGGTGAGGCCACCGGCCACGGACGCCAGCCGTTCACCCACGACGATCACGGCGCCCTCGGCGCGCAGCGCCTCGGCGGCCCGGGCCCCGTCACCCTCCAGGCCGATGCCGCTCGCCAGCGCGTCCAGCCACTCGGTCTCGGTGCCGGGAGCGGCGGGCAGCAGGGTGCCGCCGGCCTTCTCCAGGCCCCGTGTGGCGTGCGTGGCCAGCGAGAAGACCTTCTGTCCGTGCTTGCGCCAGGCCTTGCGCAGCCGCAGGAAGACACCGGGCGCCTCCTCCTCGGCCTCGAACCCGACCAGCAGGACGGCGGGCGCCTCCTCCAGCGCCGTGTACGTGATCCCCGTACCGTCGAGGTCACGGCCGCGTCCGGCGATCCGGGAGGCGAGGAAGTCCGCCTCCTCCGAGCTGTGCACGCGCGCGCGGAAGTCGATGTCGTTGGTGTCGAGCGCCACGCGCGCGAACTTGCTGTACGCGTAGGCGTCCTCGACGGTGAGCCGGCCGCCGGTCAGCACGCCGGTCCGGCCCCGCGAGGCGAGCAGTCCCTGGGCGGCGATCTGCAGGGCCTCCGGCCAGGAGGCCGGCTCCAGGTCGCCCTCGGCGTTGCGCACCAGCGGGGTCTCCAGCCGGTCCCGCTGCTGCGCGTACCGGAACGCGAAGCGCCCCTTGTCGCAGATCCACTCCTCGTTGACCTCGGGCTCGTTGGCCGCGAGCCGCCGCATGACCTTGCCGCGCCGGTGGTCGGTGCGGGTCGCGCAGCCGCCGGAGCAGTGCTCGCAGACGGACGGCGAGGAGATCAGGTCGAAGGGACGGGAACGGAACCGGTACGCCGCCGAGGTGAGCGCGCCGACCGGGCAGATCTGGATGGTGTTGCCGGAGAAGTACGACTCGAAGGGGTCGCCCTCGCCGGTGCCGACCTGCTGGAGCGCGCCCCGCTCGATCAGCTCGATCATCGGGTCGCCCGCCACCTGGTTGGAGAACCGGGTGCAGCGGGCGCACAGCACGCACCGCTCGCGGTCGAGCAGCACCTGCGTGGAGATCGGCACGGGCTTCTCGTAGGTCCGCTTCTTGCCCTCGAAGCGGGAATCGGCCTGGCCGTGCGACATGGCCTGGTTCTGCAACGGGCACTCGCCGCCCTTGTCGCAGACCGGGCAGTCCAGCGGGTGGTTGATGAGCAGGAGCTCCATCACACCGTGCTGGGCCTTCTCGGCGACCGGCGAGGTGAGGTGGGTCTTCACCACCATTCCGTCCGTGCAGGTGATGGTGCAGGACGCCATGGGCTTGCGCTGGCCCTCGACCTCGACGATGCACTGGCGGCAGGCGCCGGCCGGGTCGAGGAGAGGGTGGTCGCAGAACCGGGGGATCTCGATGCCGAGCTGTTCGGCGGCCCGGATGACCAGGGTGCCCTTGGGCACGCTGATCTCGGCGCCGTCGATCGTCAGCGACACGAGGTCCTCCGGCGGGACCGCCGCCTCTCCCCCGCCCGCGGGGCGTTGGCCCGCGGCGGAGCCGCTCACAGACTGCTGTACGGTCATGCGTTCACCTCCGTGCGGTCGGCCCAGGCCGTCGACTTGGCCGGGTCGAAGGGGCAGCCGCGGCCCGTGATGTGCTGCTCGTACTCCTCGCGGAAGTACTTGAGCGAGGAGAAGATCGGCGAGGCGGCACCGTCGCCGAGGGCACAGAAGGACTTGCCGTTGATGTTGTCGGCGATGTCGTTCAGCTTGTCGAGATCGCTCATCGAGCCCTTGCCGGCCTCGATGTCACGCAGCAACTGAACGAGCCAGTACGTGCCTTCGCGGCACGGTGTGCACTTGCCGCAGGACTCGTGCGCGTAGAACTCGGTCCAGCGGGTGACGGCCCGCACGACGCAGGTCGTCTCGTCGAAGCACTGGAGTGCCTTGGTGCCGAGCATGGAACCGGCGGCGCCCACTCCTTCGTAGTCGAGGGGGACGTCGAGGTGCTCGTCGGTGAACATCGGCGTCGAGGAGCCGCCCGGTGTCCAGAACTTCAGCCGGTGACCGGGGCGCATGCCGCCGCTCATGTCGAGGAGCTGGCGCAGCGTGATGCCGAGCGGGGCCTCGTACTGGCCGGGGCCCGCGACGTGGCCGCTGAGCGAGTAGAGCGTGAAGCCCGGGGACTTCTCGCTGCCCATCGACCTGAACCAGTCCTTGCCCTTGTTCAGGATCGCGGGAACCGATGCGATCGACTCGACGTTATTCACCACAGTCGGGCACGCGTAGAGGCCCGCGACGGCAGGGAAGGGGGGACGGAGCCGCGGTTGACCCCGGCGGCCTTCGAGCGAGTCGAGCAGTGCGGTCTCCTCACCGCAGATGTACGCGCCCGCGCCCGCGTGCACGGTGAGTTCGAGGTCGAGTCCGCTGCCCAGGATGTTCTCGCCGAGGAAGCCGGCCGCGTAGGCCTCGCGCACGGCCTCGTGCAGCCGCCGCAGCACTGGGACGACTTCACCACGCAGATAGATGAAGGCATGCGAAGACCTGATGGCGTAACACGCGATGACGATGCCCTCGATGAGGCTGTGCGGGTTCGCGAAGAGGAGCGGGATGTCCTTGCAGGTCCCCGGCTCCGACTCGTCGGCGTTGACAACTAGATAGTGAGGCTTGCCATCCCCCTGGGGAATGAACTGCCACTTCATCCCGGTGGGGAACCCCGCGCCGCCGCGTCCGCGCAGACCGGATTCCTTGACGTACGCGATCAGGTCGTCCGGCGACATCGCCAGCGCCTTGCGGAGCCCCTCGTAGCCCTCGTGCCTCCGGTACACGTCCAGCGTCCAGGACTCGTCCTCGTCCCAGAAGGCCGACAGCACGGGTGCGAGCAGCTTCTCCGGGCTGGTGTCCTTGATCTCGGCTGCCAAGGTCATCACTCCCCCTCCTCGGCGGTAGGCCCTGCCGGGTGGGCTGGGTCGGAGGCCGATGTGTCCTGCGGCGCGTCGTGCGAGCTGAGGTGTTCCGTCGGGGACGGGTCGTGCACGGCCCGGTCCTGCGGTGCGTCGTGCGGCCCGCCGTCCCGCGGGTGGACCACGCGCGCGGCGGACGCCTCGCCCTTGGCCAGCTTCAGGCCGGCCAGGGAAGCGGGACCCGCGCTGCCGCCGGCCGCGACGGCGCCGTCCCGCTCGTCGGGGAAGCCCGCCAGGATGCGGGCGGTCTCCTTGAAGGTGCACAACGGCGCACCGCGCGTGGGCGTCACCGGCCGTCCCGCGCGCAGGTCGTCGACGAGGCGCCTGACGCTCGCCGGGGTCTGGTTGTCGAAGAACTCCCAGTTGACCATCACGACCGGCGCGAAGTCGCAGGCCGCGTTGCACTCGATGTGCTCCAGGGTGACCTTGCCGTCCTCGGTCGTCTCGCCGTTGCCGACGCCCAGGTGCTCCTGGAGGGACTCGAAGATCGCGTCGCCGCCCATGACCGCGCACAGCGTGTTGGTGCAGACCCCGACCTGGTAGTCACCGCTCGGCCCGCGCCGATACATGGTGTAGAAGGTCGCGACCGCGGTGACCTCGGCCGTGGTCAGGCCCAGCATGTCCGCGCAGAACCGCATCCCGGTGCGCGTGACGTGGCCCTCCTGCGACTGCACGAGGTGCAGCAGCGGCAGGAGGGCGGACCGGGAGTCCGGGTAGCGGGCGATGACCTCGCGCGCGTCGGACTCCAGCCGGGCCCGGACGTCGTCCGGGTAGGCGGGCGCGGGCAGTTCCGGCATGCCCAGGCTGACGCCCCGCTCCGAAGAAGAGGTGGTCACCGGTCGACGCCTCCCATCACGGGATCGATGGACGCCACCGCGACGATGACGTCGGCGACCTGGCCGCCCTCGCACATCGCCGCCATGGCCTGCAGGTTGGTGA
Source organism: Streptomyces lancefieldiae (assembly GCF_031845825.1). Taxonomy (NCBI): domain Bacteria; kingdom Bacillati; phylum Actinomycetota; class Actinomycetes; order Kitasatosporales; family Streptomycetaceae; genus Streptomyces; species Streptomyces lancefieldiae. The sequence goes on from NZ_JAVRFH010000037.1 coordinate 51,445, forward strand.
AGGACGGGTCGCGGAAGTGGACCCGGAAGGGGCGGGTGCCGCCGTCGGAGACGACGTGCACCCCGAGCTCGCCCTTGGGTGACTCGACCGCCGTGTACGCCTGTCCCGGCGGCACGCGGAAGCCCTCGGTGACCAGCTTGAAGTGGTGGATCAGGGCCTCCATGGAGGTGCCCATGATCTTCTTGATGTGGTCGAGGGAGTTGCCCAGTCCGTCCGGTCCGAGCGCGAGCTGGGCGGGCCAGGCGATCTTCTTGTCGGCGACCATGACCGGACCGGGCTGCAGCCGGTCCAGACACTGCTCGACGATCCGCAGCGACTGGCGCATCTCCTCCAGCCGGATCAGGAAGCGGCCGTAGGAGTCGCAGGTGTCGGCGGTCGGGATGTCGAAGTCGTACGTCTCGTAGCCGCAGTACGGCTGGGTCTTGCGCAGGTCGTGCGGCAGGCCGGTGGACCTGAGGACGGGGCCGGTGGCGCCGAGGGCCATGCAGCCGGCCAGGTCGAGGTAGCCGACGTCCTGCATGCGGGCCTTGAAGATGGGGTTCCCGGTGGCGAGCTTGTCGTACTCCGGGAGGTTCTTCTTCATCTTCTTCACGAACGCGCGGATCTGGTCGACCGCACCGGGTGGCAGGTCCTGGGCGAGTCCGCCCGGGCGGATGTACGCGTGGTTCATCCTGAGGCCGGTGATCAGCTCGTAGATGTCGAGGATCAGTTCACGATCACGGAAGCCGTAGATCATGATCGTGGTGGCACCGAGTTCCATGCCGCCGGTGGCGATGCACACCAGGTGGGAGGAGAGCCGGTTCAGCTCCATCAGGAGCACGCGGATGATGGAGGCCCGGTCCGGGATCTGGTCCTCGATGCCGAGGAGCTTCTCGACGCCCAGGCAGTACGCCGTCTCGTTGAAGAACGGCGTCAGGTAGTCCATGCGCGTCACGAACGTCGTGCCCTGCGTCCAGTTCCGGTACTCGAGGTTCTTCTCGATGCCGGTGTGCAGGTAGCCGATGCCGCAGCGGGCCTCGGTGACCGTCTCGCCGTCGATCTCCAGGATGAGACGGAGCACGCCGTGGGTGGACGGGTGCTGGGGGCCCATGTTGACGACGATGCGCTCGTCGTCGGAGCGGGCCGCCGACTGCACGACCTCGTCCCAGTCGCCGCCGGTGACCGTGTAGACGGTGCCCTCGGTGGTCTCGCGCGCCGAAGCCGCGGACGCTGACTGTGTGCTGCTCACGAGTACGACCTCCGCTGGTCCGGAGCCGGGATCTGGGCGCCCTTGTACTCGACGGGGATGCCGCCGAGGGGGTAGTCCTTGCGCTGCGGAAAGCCCTGCCAGTCGTCCGGCATCATGATCCGCGTGAGGGCCGGGTGACCGTCGAAGACGATGCCGAAGAAGTCGTACGTCTCGCGCTCGTGCCAGTCGTTCGTCGGGTAGACGGAGACCAGCGACGGGATGTGCGGGTCGCTGTCGGGGGCGCTGACTTCCAGGCGGAGCAGCCGGTTGTGGGTGATCGAGCGCAGGTGGTAGACGGCGTGCAGCTCGCGGCCCTTGTCGTTCGGGTAGTGGACTCCGCTGACCCCGGTGCACAGTTCGAAGCGCAGGGCCGGGTCGTCGCGCAGGGTGCGGGCGACGCGGACCAGGTGCTCGCGCTCGATGTGGAAGGTCAGCTCGTCGCGGTCGACGACCGTCTTCTCGATGGCGTTGTCCGGCAGGAGCCCCTGCTCCTCCAGGGCGCCCTCGAGCTCGTCGGCGAGCTCGTCGAAATCTCCGTATCCGTCTGCGCCGCGCGGGCCGCCGTAGGGCCTGCTCGCCGGCCCGGGGAGTCGGACGGAGCGGACCAGGCCGCCGTAGCCGGAGGTGTCGCCGCCGTTGTTGGCGCCGAACATCCCGCGCTGGACGCGGATCTCCTCACCGCCCTGGCCGCGCTGGCCCGGGAGGTTCTCCGCGGACAGGTCCTTCTCGGGGTTCACCCCGTTCGCGTCACCCGTGGTGTTGTCGGCGTCACTCACCGCAGCAGCCCCTTCATCTCGATGGTGGGCAGGGCCTTGAGCGCCGCTTCCTCCGCCTCGCGGGCCGCTTCCTCGGCGTTCACACCGAGCTTGGAGCTCTGGATCTTCTGGTGGAGCTTGAGGATGGCGTCCATCAGCATCTCGGGCCGGGGCGGGCAGCCGGGGAGATAGATGTCGACCGGGACGATGTGGTCGACGCCCTGGACGATCGCGTAGTTGTTGAACATGCCGCCCGAGGAGGCGCAGACCCCCATGGAGATCACCCACTTCGGGTTCGGCATCTGGTCGTAGACCTGCCGCAGCACCGGCGCCATCTTCTGGCTGACCCGGCCGGCCACGATCATCAGGTCCGCCTGCCGCGGTGAACCGCGGAAGACCTCCATGCCGAAGCGCGCCAGGTCGTAGCGGCCGGCGCCGGTGGTCATCATCTCGATGGCACAGCAGGCGAGGCCGAACGTGGCGGGGAAGACGGACGACTTGCGCACCCAGCCCGCGGCCTGCTCGACGGTGGTCAGCAGGAAGCCGCTCGGCAGTTTTTCTTCGAGTCCCATGTCAAAGGCCCCTCAGTCCCATTCCAGGCCGCCGCGCCGCCATACGTACGCGTACGCGACGAAGACGGTGAGCACGAAGAGCAGCATCTCCACGAGCCCGAAAATCCCCAGGGCGTCGAAGGTGACGGCCCAGGGGTAGAGGAAGACGATCTCGATATCGAAGATGATGAAGAGCATCGCCGTCAGGTAGTACTTGATGGGGAAGCGCCCGCCACCGGCCGGCGTGGGGGTCGGCTCGATGCCGCACTCGTAGGCCTCGAGCTTCGCCCGGTTGTACCGCTTCGGACCGATCAGCGTGGCCATGACCACGGAGAAGATCGCAAAGCCTGCCCCGAGGGCTCCCAGTACGAGGATGGGCGCATACGCGTTCACCGCTCCTCGCTCCTCTCAGTCGGCACTGACTGCTGGCGGTTGCATCGGACTCACCACCGCCCCAGCAGCACCACGAGCCCCGCTTGTCCCGGCGAAGATCGCGAACATGTGAAGCAGGTCACAAGCCCAACTGCTCCGCATCTTATGCCTGCGACTCTGTGATCTGCGACACGGGGTATTGCACAAGCTTTGTGATCTCCACCACCTGACGAAGGATCATGAAGTCGGATGAGCGGTGATCTTCACACAAGAAGCGTTCAGCTGATCACCAGAGGTGACATTTTTGTTCATCGCCGCTGGCCAGAGAGGGCTCGCAACGAGCGTCTCCATATCAAGATGCTTCCCTTGCATGCAAATTGGTGCTGGACGGGATCCCTTGGTAGTGGAGTCCGTTCACACGTCGGGGGGAGGCGGGGGTGCGATGTGAACACGTGCGCGCGTTCACGAGCGTCGCGGACACCGGCCGGGCCGGCCTCCGCGCGGGGGACGCGTCCGCCGGAGTAACCGTTCCGTGACCTGCGCCACATTCATGAGAGGCGCCTGAGAACCGGGCTTGGCCAACCGTGCCAACCAGTGGTAAGCGCGGGGCAATTCGGGCGTAACGATCAAAGACCGTGATCACAGGCCGGTTACGACCCGCCCGCAATGTCCGTTAGGGCGTCAATAAGGGGCGACACGCCCGGGATTCGGTGGCCGATTGAACAACTGTGGCGCAGGACACGTTTCTTGAAGGTATGGAGGAGCTACTGATACCGGTTGTCCCTATGTCCCACACCGCTCACATACGCAGCCACCGGAAGCCCCGCCGCAGCGCGTCGACCATCGCGATGCGGGCCGGAGTCGCCGGTGGCGTCCTCAGCACCCTGGCAGTGGCCGGGGCGTCGGGTTCGGCCAACGCGGCCGAGCCGGTGACGCAGACCCTCGAACTGCCCACCCTGACGGCCGACCTCGCCGCTCAGGTGGCCCAGTCCGCGGACGTCACTCAGCAGGCGGCCGCGAGCTACGAGCTGCAGGCCGAGCGCGACGCCGCCGCCGCCCAGGCAGCCAAGCAGGCCAAGGCCGACCTCGCCGAGGCCAAGAAGAAGGCCGCGGAGGCCAAGGAGAAGGCCCAGGAGGCCGCGCGCAAGGACGCCGCCGAGCGCGCCGCGCGCAGCGCCGAGCGCGCCACCCTGAGCGCCTCGGTGGACACCGGCTCCTCCGACAGCTCCTCCGGCGGCACGGGCGGCAGCGTCAGCAGCACGTCCACGGCCACCGGTTCGGCCGCCGCGGTCGTCTCCTTCGTGCAGGCCCAGATCGGCGACGCCTACGTCTCCGGCGGCACCGGTCCCAACTCCTGGGACTGCTCCGGTCTGGTGCAGGCCGCCTTCAAGCAGGTCAACATCGACCTGCCGCGCGTCTCCCAGGCCCAGTCGACCGCCGGCACCCAGGTCTCGCTGAGCAACCTCCAGCCGGGCGACATCCTGTACTGGGGCGGCGCGGGCAGCGCCTACCACGTGGGCGTCTACGTGGGCGACGGCATGTTCGTCGGCGCGCAGAACTCGTCCACCGGCGTCGTCATGAAGCCGCTGTCGTACGACCCGCCGAGCGGCGCGGTGCGCGTGCTGTAGAGCTCGGGCACATCCGCACGAAGGGCCACAGCCGCTCGGGGGCTGCGGCCCTTCGCGCTCTCGCGAGCCTTGGAGGTCTCGCAGGCTTCAAGATCTCGCCGGCCTTCGAGGTCCGCCGACCCTTCCCGCTCTCGCGGGCCTTCGGGGTCCCGCAGGCTTCGAGGCCCGCCGACTCTTCCCGCTCTCGCGGACCTTGGGGGTTCCGCAGGCCTTCGGGGTCTCCAGGCCTTCCCGCGCGCTCGCGGGCTTCGGCGTGCCACGGCGCTTCGGCGAACCACGGCGCTTCGCCCTCTCGCGGGCCTTGGAGTCCCGCAGGCCTTCGAAGCCCCCGAGCATTAACGCTCTCGCGGTCACACACTCCCGCGGCCCTTCGCGTTCTCGCGGCGCTCCGGGGTCTCCTGGCATGCTCGGCGCGGGTCGGCTCCCGCCGGCCCGTCCACGAGCCGAAGGAGAGAACGTCATGCCGAGTGTGTTCGTGCAGGGGCGGCCCACCGCCTCGTATCCGCCGCTCGCGCCGGAGGCCCGGCGCGGGGCGGTGCGTCGGATCACCGAGGTCGGTGAAGAGGTGCTGCACAAGCCGTGCCGGGACGTCACCGAGTTCGGACCCGACCTCGCCGCGCTCATCGACGACATGTTCCGCACGATGTACGTCGCGGAGGGAGCCGGGCTGGCGGCGAATCAGGTGGGGGTCGATCTGCGCCTGTTCGTGTACGACTGCCCCGACGACGACGGCGTCCGACATGTCGGACACTTGGTCAATCCGGTACTGGAGCCCCTCGACCCGGCCGCGCGGCGGCTGCTCGACGAGGGCGAGGGGTGCCTGTCGGTGCCGGGCGCCGTGATGGCCGTACCGCGGCCCGACCGGGCCGTCGTGCGGGGCCTGGACAAGGACGGCAATCCGCTCCTCGTCGAGGGCACCGGCTACTTCGCGCGCTGCCTCGCCCACGAGACCGACCACGTGAACGGGCAGGTCTACCTGGACCGGCTCTCCGGCCGGGAACGGAAGGCGGCGCTGCGGCAGTCGGCGGACCGGCGGGACGAGGTCCTCGCGCGCCGGGCCGCCAACGCCGCGGCCTTCGACTGATCAGGCCTTCGACTGATCAGGCCTTCGGCGCGACCTTGCTCAGTCCGTTGATGATGCGGTCCATCGCGTCGCCGCCCGTCGGATCCGTCAGGTTGGCGAGCATCTTCAGGGTGAACTTCATCAGGATCGGGTGGGTGAGGCCGCGCTGGGTCGCGATCTGCATGACCTTCGGGTTGCCGATGAGCTTCACGAAGGCGCGTCCCAGCGAGTAGTAGCCGCCGTAGGTGTCCTTCAGGACGCGCGGGTAGCGCTGGAGGGCGATCTCACGCTGGGCCGGCGTGGCCCGCGCGTGTGCCTGGACGATGACGTCGGCGGCGATCTGGCCGGACTCCATGGCGTAGGCGATGCCCTCGCCGTTGAAGGGGTTCACCAGGCCGCCGGCGTCACCGACCAGGAGCAGGCCCTTGGTGTAGTGGGGCTGGCGGTTGAAGGCCATGGGGAGGGCGGCACCGCGGATCGGGCCGGTCATGTTGTCCGGGGTGTAGCCCCAGTCCTCCGGCATGGACGCGCACCAGGCCTTGAGGACCTCGCGCCAGTCGAGCTCCTTGAAGGAGGCGGAGGTGTTCAGCACGCCCAGGCCGACGTTCGACGTGCCGTCGCCCATGCCGAAGATCCAGCCGTAGCCCGGCAGGAGGCGGTCCTGGGGGCCGCGGCGGTCCCACAGTTCCAGCCAGGACTCCAGGTAGTCGTCGTCGTGGCGGGGCGAGGTGAAGTACGTACGGACCGCGACGCCCATCGGACGGTCCTCGCGGCGGTGCAGGCCCATCGCCAGGGACAGGCGCGTGGAGTTGCCGTCGGCGGCCACGACCAGCGGGGCGTGGAAGGTCGTCTCCCGCTTCTCCTCCCCCACCTTGGCGTGCACGCCGGTGATGCGGCCCGTGCGGTCGTCCACGATCGGGGCGCCGACGTTGCAGCGCTCGTACAGCCGGGCGCCGGCCTTCTGGGCCTGCCGGGCGAGCTGCTCGTCGAAGTCGTCGCGCTTGCGGACGAGTCCGTAGTCCGGGAAGGAGGCCAGATCCGGCCAGTCCAGCTGGAGCCGGGAGCCGCCGCCGATGATGCGCAGGCCCTTGTTGCGCAGCCAGCCGGCCTCCTCGGAGATGTCGATGCCCATCGCCACGAGCTGCTTGGTCGCGCGCGGGGTGAGTCCGTCGCCGCAGACCTTCTCCCGCGGGAACGCGGTCTTCTCCAGCAGGAGGACGTCGAGTCCGGCCTTGGCCAGGTAGTACGCGGTGGTGGAGCCGGCTGGCCCCGCGCCCACGACGATCACATCGGCGGTGTTGTCGGAGAGGGGCTCGGTCACGGCGGGATCTCCCCAGAGTTCGAAATGTGCGTGCCGAGGGCACTGGACACGGGCAGTCTATTCAGCGTCACCGATCACCCGGCTGAAGGGCTGCCCAGTGAACCGAGCTCTGCCTGTAGTAAGGCTGCGCGTCCCCACCGACGAGGACGCCGTCGCCTGGCACCGGATCTTCGACGACCCGGACGTCATGGAGTTCCACGGTGGAAGGTCCGCGGAGCTGTCCGTCTACGAGGAGCTCACCGCCCGCCAGCGCCGGCACGACGCCGAGCACGGCTTCTGCCTGTGGACCATGGTGGACGAGGACGGCCGCGTCATGGGCTTCACCGGCGCCCAGCCGTGGCCGCAGGACTGGGGGCCCAGGGGCGAGATCGAGATCGGCTGGCGCCTCGGGCGGGCGTACTGGGGCAAGGGGTACGTCACGGCGGCGGCCCGGCAGACGCTGGAACGGGTGCGCGCGGCGGGCGTCGCGGAGGTGGTGGCGATGGTCAACGCCCGCAACACACGGTCCATAGCGGTCACGGAGCGGCTGGGCATGCGGCTCGCCGAGGTCTTCACCACCCCGACGTCCCGGCAGGAGGGGCACTGCTACCGGCTCGCGCTGTGACAGGGAGCAACCGCCCGTCGCGGTAAGCCACGCGACGCTTCCGGACGGTGCACGGCGGAGCTGGTCCGCCGGGTACCGCCGGGGGTGACGTCCGTGCGCCTGACGCCCGAGAAGACCGACGTGCACAGGCCGCGCCCGGTCGGCCTGATGGCCGTGGGCGCGCGGGCGCGCGGGCGCGTGGACGCGCGGGCGCGTGGACGCGCGGGCGCGTGGACGCGCGGGCGCGTGGGCCCGCGGGCCGCAGCCCGGACACGGGAGCTCATCCCGCACGCGCCGGACCGGCCCGACGCCCACGGCCCGACGCCCACCTCGGCGTCCCGTGCTCAGCTCTCCTTGAAGCCCCGGTGCAGCGCCACCACGCCACCCGTCAGGTTCCGGTACGCCACCCTCGACCAGCCGGCCTTGCGCAGCCGCTCCGCGAGTGCCGGCTGGTCGGGCCAGGCGCGGATGGACTCGGCGAGGTAGACGTAGGCGTCGGGGTTGGACGACACCGCGCGGGCCACCGGCGGCAGGGCGCGCATCAGGTACTCGGTGTACACGGTCCGGAACGGCGCCCAGGTCGGATGCGAGAACTCGCAGATGACGACCCGGCCGCCGGGCCGCGTCACGCGGTACATCTCGCGCAGCGCCGCGTCCGTGTCCTGCACGTTGCGCAGCCCGAAGGAGACGGTGACCGCGTCGAAGACGTCGTCCTTGAACGGCAGCCGCGTCGCGTCACCCGCGGTGAACGGCAGCCAGGCGTGCCGCTCCTTGCCGACCTGGAGCATGCCGAGGGAGAAGTCGCAGGGGACGACGTAGGCGCCGGTGCGGGCGAAGGGCAGGGAGGAGGTCGCCGTGCCGGCCGCGAGGTCCAGGACCTTCTGCGCGGGCCGGGCGTCGACGGCCCGGGCCACCGCCTTGCGCCACGCCCGGTCCTGGCCGAGCGACAGCACGGCGTTCGTCAGGTCGTACCGTTCCGCGACGTCGTCGAACATCGAGGCGACTTCGTGCGGCTGCTTGTTCAGGGAAGCGCGGGTCACGGGCCCATTGTTGCAGCCGGTGCCCCCGCCGCCGCGGACGGCCTCACGGCAGGAGCCTCGGCCTCTTCCGCGCGGCGACGTCCTCCACCCATCCGAAGAGGACGACGAACACGGCGACGAGGCAACAGCCGAGGCCCAGCAGGAACCACTGGCTCTCCAGCGGCAGGTACGCCTCGAACGCGGGCACCTCCCAGAACCGGTCGGTCAGCGGTACGGCCAGGACGAGGGCGAGCTCGTGCCAGAGGTAGATCGTCACCGCGCGGGCGTTGCACACGGTCACGAGCCGGTCCAGCCGCCGGAACCGGGCGAGCCCCGCGAAGTCGACGCCGAACCGCCCCTTGGAGTACATCAGCAGCGTCACGAAGCCCGCCGACCAGAATGCCTGCGCGAGCGGGATGTCGTCGAGGTCGTAGGTGCCGTACTCGCCCTGGTGCCCGAGGGCGTACCAGGCGCCGTACGCCAGCGCGGCGAGCGCGGGCGGGGCGACGGCGACCGGTTTCAGCCGTGCCAGCGCTCCCTCGCGGTGGGCGAAGCCCAGGATCCAGCAGAAGAGGTAGGTCGCGAGGTCGGTGAGCGCGCTGCCGAGACGGTTCCCCGGCGGCTGCCAGACGTACTGGAGGACGACGGCCGGGGCGAGCGACAGCACCAGCACCAGGACCGGTGCGAGCCGGAAGACCCGCAGCAGCAGCGGGGAGAGCAGCACGAACCACAGGTACGTCCGCAGGTACCAGAGGATCTCCCAGGCCTGCTCGCCCCAGGCGTTTCCGGGCGGGTCGCCGAGCGGCACGACCCAGTAGACGATCTGCCACCCGGGCATCCAGCCGTGCACCAGCATCGCGACCACCACGAAGACGCCCCAGCACCAGAACGGCGGCAGGAGGCGGCGCAGCCGGCTCCGGATCACCGTCGCCGCGGGCCGCTGGAGCGACTTGGCCATCAGCGTGCCCGCCAGGCCGAACATGATGCCCATGGAAGGGAAGACCAGCCCGGCCCACGGCCAGCCGAAGGCGTGGTACGCGACGACCCGGACGAGGGCGAGGGCGCGCAGGGTGTCGAAGTAGCGGTCCCGCCCCGGCGCCGCGCCCACGGCGGGAACGCGGCGCACCGCTCCCTTGCTGTGCGCCCCCATCACCCGGTCCCCGCCGGCGTCCCCACCTCACCCGTCCGCTTCAGCTTCTGCCAGCGCAGTCGGCCGCCGGTGAGGGCGGTGACGCAGGAGTGGATGAGGACCAGGTACATCATCTGCCGGTACGCCAGCTGCTGGAGCGGCAGCATCAGCAGGTACCGGTACTTCTCCCGGTCGAGCCGGAAGGCGTAGGCCGCGCACACAAGCTGGACGCCGAGCACCGCCAGCCATGCGAGCAGCGCCGCCCGGAAGTCGATGAAGATCATCGAGTAGGCGGTGAACACGTCGATGAGCGGGGCGAAGACCGGCGTGACCACCTGGAAGAGCACGACCAGCGGCATGCCGACCCGTCCGAAGCGGCCCGAGGGCCCCTTGTCCGTCAGGGAGCCGCGGTGCTTCCACAGTGCCTGCATGGTGCCGTAGGACCAGCGGTAGCGCTGCGACCAGAGTTGCTTGAGCGAGCCCGGCGCCTCCGTCCAGGCCCGGGCGTGCTCCTGGTAGACGACCCGCCATCCGGCCCGGTGCAGGGCGATGGTGATGTCGGTGTCCTCGGCGAGCGTGTCCTCGCTCATGCCGCCGACCTGCAGCACGGCCTCCCTCCGGAAGGCGCCGATCGCACCGGGGATCGTCGGCATGCAGCGCAGCAGGTCGTACATGCGCCGGTCGAGGTTGAAGCCCATCACGTACTCGATGTGCTGCCAGGCACCGATGAGGGTGCGCCGGTTGCCGACCTTGGCGTTGCCCGCGACCGCGCCGACGCCGGGGTCGGCGAAGGGCTGCACCAGGTGCCGTACGGTGTCCGGCTCGAAGACGGTGTCGCCGTCCATCATCACGACGATGTCGCAGCGGGCGTGCCGGACGCCGTTGTTGAGGGCGGCGGGCTTGCCCGCGTTGGCCTGCCGGACGACGCGGACGCCCGGGAGACCGAGCGACTCCGCGATGTCGGCCGTACCGTCCGTCGAGCCGTCGTCCACGACGATGACCTCGATCGGATGGGTGCTCCGCGCCAGCGACCGGAGGGTGGCTTCGATGCACTCCTTCTCGTTGTACGCCGGGACGACCACGCTCACCGGCCCGGTGACGGGCGGCCCCCAGCTGAAACGGCGTCTGTTGCGCTGTCGGTGGTGGCGGCGGGCGAGGACCAGCATCATCGCGAACCGGCCCATGACCGCCACGCCCACCACCATGAGTCCGACCGACAGCGCCGGGACCGTCCACTCGGCGACGGCGACGGCCGCGATGAGCGCCTTGCCCTCGTAGAGGGTCGTGCCGGTGGCCTGGTGATGGGCTGCCTGGAGGTGGTCTCCGGTGCCGGCGTCGACGGGCTGCTGCCCGAGCGCCGCCTGCCCCTGCGTCGCCTGCGCCTGCGTCGCCTGCCCTTGTGTCGTCCGGCCCTGCGCGTCCTGTTCGGCCATGACGCCGCTGATGGTGGTGAAGGTGTAGCCCTCCGCCTTCATCTTCTCGATGTACTTCGGCAGCGCCTCGATCGTCTGCGCCCGCTCGCCGCCCGCGTCGTGGAAGAGGACGGAGGCACCCTCGTCCTCCTCCGGCGTCGCCCACTTGACGATGTTCGCGACGCCGGGCCGCTTCCAGTCGTCGCTGTCGGTGTCGATGAAGACGCTCGTGTAGCCGTCCTCACCGAGCTTCTCGTAGACGGGCCAGCTGTAGTTGTCGATGGCGTCCGTCTGCGAGGAGTACGGCGCCCGGAACAGCGTGGTGGTGATGCCGGCCGCGCCCGCGAGGGCGAGCTGGGTCTGCTCGATCTCACGGGTGACGCGGGAGCCGCTCTGGTAGGAGAGGTCGACGTGGGTGAACGTGTGGATGCCCACCTCGTTGCCCTGCTCGACCATGTCCTCCACGATCCCCGGGTAGCGCGAGACCATCGAGCCGACCAGGAAGAACGTGCCGGGCACGTCGTACTTCTCGAGGATCTCCAACACCTGCGGCGTCCAGGTGGGGTTCGGGCCGTCGTCGAAGGTCAGGGCGATCGTCTTGTCCGGGACGGAGACCGTGGTGGCCTGTCCGCCGCGGAAGGTGAGGATGGGCCCGCCGTCGAGGATCTCGTCCGGTACGTCGCTCGCGCTCGCGCCGGTGCGTACGCGCTGGTCGCCGCCGACCTCCGCGCGCAGGTAGCCGTCGAGGAGCATCACACAGGTCAGCGCCAGCAGGAGCAGCAGGGCGAGGAGGACCCGCGGCCGCTGCAGCGCGGCGGCCCGGCCGGCGGCCCGCTCGATACGGGAGGGGGCACGGCGACGGCCTCGTACGGGCGGTGAGGGAGAAGAGGGGGGTGTGGGCGTGGTCATGGGGTGCGGGCGTCCGGTCGGTCGGTGGCGGTGGCAGCGCCGCTGGAAGCGGCGGTGCTGGGAGCGGCGGTGCTGGAGGGGGTGGTGGCGGGCCGGCCCGGCCTGCCCGTGCCGGTGGGTGGAGCGCCCGTGGGAGCGAGGCCGCCCCGGGGACGTGCGCCCCCGCCGGGCCCCGGGCCGTCCTGTCCGCCTCCGCCGTCGCCGAAGGGCAGCAGCGAGGAAGGACCGACCGAGGTGCCGATCCCCATGAACGCCAGGCCCAGGACGGCCGCGTAGCCGACGCAGACGGCCCCGACGAGGAGACCCAGCCGACGCAGCAGCCTGGCCCGGCGTCCGGAGTTGTCGACGAACACGGGCCCTCCCCCGGACCCGTTGCCGCGTTTGCGACGACGACCGTGCGCGGGCTTCTCGCCCACGGCGGCGCGGCTCTCGAAGGCAGGCTCGGAATGCATTCCCCGGACGTTAGGGAGCGTTGCCTGTCGCGAACTCGGACCGCGTTGTGAGCTCCCGATGAAAAGCGACGCAGCCTGTCCGCGACCTGTGGGGCGGCGGGAAACCGCACCCTTTCCTCAGGAAAGGCCCAGGCAGGCGTGCGACCTTCACTCGTCCGACCACTCCGATGACGAGAACGGGAGCGTACGCACATGAGGGCCTACCGGAAACCGGCGGCCGGGCTGGCCCTGCTGCTCGCCCTGGCCACCGCGGGATGTTCGGCGCAGGACGGCACCACCGACGCGGCCCCCGCGACACCGTCCGGCTCCCCCACGGCCCCCTCCGGCTCCCCCGCGCCGGCCACCGCCTACGCCCCCTACGTCAGCGCCACCACGGCCGCCGCCACCGACTCGGCGGGCTCCCCGGCGACGTACAACCTGGCGTTCGTCATCTCCTCCGGCGACGACTGCACCCCCCGCTGGAACGGCGTCCAGGACATCGGCGACACCTCGGTCGCCTCCCGCATCGCGAAGCTGAAGGAGTCCGGCCCCACCGTCCGCGTCTCCTTCGGCGGCGCCTCCGGCAAGGAGCTGGCGGCGGCCTGCGCCAGCGCCTCGGAGCTGGCGGCGGCGTACGGCGAGGCCCTGGACGCGGCCGGCTCCACGCGCGCGGACTTCGACATCGAGGGCGACGAGCTGACCGACGCCGACTCCGTGGCCCTGCGCTCGGAGGCGATCGCGCTGCTCCAGGAGGACCGGAGCGACCTGGAGGTGTCCTTCACCCTCCCGGTCATGCCCTCCGGCCTGGACTCCGACGGCCTCGCGCTGCTGGCGTCCGCCAACGACCACGGCGTACAGGTCTCGACGGTCAACCTCATGACCATGAACTACGGCGAGTCGTACGACGCCGACATGGGCGACTACGCCCTCGCGTCGGCGAAGGCCGCCCACGCCCAGCTGACGCAGGTCTTCGGGACGTCGGACGCGGACGCCTGGCGGGGCATGGCGCTGACGTCGATGCTCGGCGTCAACGACGTCGCCGGTGAGACGTTCACGCTCGCGGACGCGGCCGAGGTCCGGGCCTTCGCCCAGGAGAAGGGGATCGCCTGGGTGTCGATATGGGCGACGTTCCGGGACCGGCCGTGCGCCGACGACGCCTCTGCGGACGACGCGCTGACCGACTGCAGCGGGGTGGAGCAGGAGAGCGGCGCGTTCGCGGAGGCGTTCGCGGGATAGCGCGCGCTCAGCGACGCCGGTGCACCAGGCGGCCCGCGCAGACGGTCGCGATGCACGCGCCGGTGTCGTCGAGGACGGCGAGGTCGGCGCGGCCGAGGTCGACGAGGGCGGTGGGGCGGGGCCGGGTCAGCACCACGACGTCGTTGCGCTCGGCCGCCGCCCGCAGGCCGGGGGCGCCCGCGTACTCCTCCAGGACCGCCACCGCGCCCAGCTTCAGCACGGCGTGGACCTGCTCGCGCGGCGTGGGGGCGTCCGGCAGCGGCCCCTCGTGGACGCGTGCGGGGCCGAGGACGCCGGGCCAGCGCCGCACCCGCGCGGCCGGGAACCGCTCCACCAGCTCGGCGAGCGGTCCCACGGCGGCGATCCGGATGCCCTCGACGGCGACGGCACCGTCCTCGACCGGTGCGGAGTCCCAGGTGTGGCGCACCTGGTCGGCCGCGTGAATCGTCAGCACGGCGGCGTCAGTTGGAAGCGAGCAGCTTCAGCTCGGGATGAGCCGTCCCGCCCTCGATCGCCGTGGACGAGATGTGGGAGACGACCCGCTCGTCGACGGGGTCGTTCGCCGGGTCGTCGTGCACGACGAGGTGCTCGTACGTCGTGGCGCGCTGCGCCGGGACGCGCCCCGCCTTGCGGATCAGGTCGATGATCTCCAGCCGGTTGGAGCGGTGCTTGGCGCCGGCCGACGACACGACGTTCTCCTCCAGCATGATCGAGCCGAGGTCGTCGGCGCCGTAGTGCAGGGAGAGCTGGCCGACCTCCTTGCCCGTGGTCAACCAGGAGCCCTGGATGTGGGCGACGTTGTCGAGGAAGACGCGGGCGATGGCGATCATCCGCAGGTACTCGAAGAGCGTGGCCTGGGTGCGGCCCTTCAGGTGGTTGTTCTCGGGCTGGTAGGTGTACGGGATGAAGGCGCGGAAGCCGCCGGTGCGGTCCTGCACGTCCCGGATCATCCGCAGGTGCTCGATGCGCTCGGCGTTGGTCTCGCCGGTGCCCATCAGCATGGTGGACGTCGACTCCACGCCCAGGCCGTGCGCGATCTCCATGATCTCCAGCCAGCGCTCGCCGGACTCCTTCAGCGGCGCGATGGCCTTGCGCGGCCGCTCGGGCAGGAGCTCGGCTCCGGCACCGGCGAAGGAGTCGAGCCCGGCCGCGTGGATCCGGGTGATGGCCTCCTCGACCGACACACCGGAGATCCGGGCCATGTGCTCGACCTCGCTCGCCCCCAGGCTGTGGATGACGAGCTCGGGGAACTCCTTCTTGATGGCGGCGAAGTGCTTCTCGTAGTACTCGACGCCGTAGTCCGGGTGGTGGCCGCCCTGGAACATGATCTGCGTGCCGCCCAGCTCGACGGTCTCCGCGCAGCGGCGCAGGATGTCGTCGAGGTCGCGGGTCCAGCCCTTCTTGGTGTCCTTGGGGGCCGCGTAGAAGGCGCAGAACTTGCACGCCGTGACGCACACGTTCGTGTAGTTGATGTTGCGCTCGATGATGTACGTGGCGATGTGCTCCGTACCGGCGTACCTCCGCCTGCGTACGGCGTCGGCGGCGGCGCCCAGCGCGTGCAGCGGGGCGTCGCGGTAGAGGTCGAGCGCCTCTTCGGGGGTGATCCGCCCACCGGCGGCGGCGCGGTCGAGGATGGGCTGAAGGTCGGCCTTCTCGGTCACCGGCGTCCCTTTCGCAAGGTTCGTAAGGGTTGTGGACGGACGCGACCAGCCTACGCCAGCCGTTTTCCCAGGTCGCCGTCAGGCCGCGTACGCGCCCGCGAGGACGCCGAGGAACGCGCCCGCGATCAGGAACGGCCCGAACGCGATGGCCGTCCCGCGCCCGGCACGCCGCACGACGACGAGGGCGCCGCCGTAGAGCGCGCCGAGCAGGAACCCGGCGAAGGTGCCGAGCATCACCGTCGGCCAGCCGTACCAGCCGAGGACGGCACCGGCACTCAGCGCGAGCTTGACGTCGCCGAATCCCATGCCGGCCGGGTTGATGAGGAACAGCACGCAGTAGCCGGCGCCGAGGGCGAGGGCGCCCAGCACGGCGGTGGTCCACTCCCCGGCGTGCTCGGGCACGAGGGCGGTGAGGCCCAGGAGGGCGAGTGCGGCGCCGGCGAGCGGCAGGGTGAGGGGGTCGGGCAGCCGCCGTACCCGCAGGTCGACGACGGCCAGGAGCACGCCGACGGGCGCGAGCAGCAGCCAGACGGCCAGCTCGGGCCGGGTACCGGTGGCGGCGGCGAGGGCGGCGCAGACGAGGGCGGTGACGGTGGCGAAAAGGGCGGCGCCGGGGCCGTACGGCGGCTCGTCGGCCGGGCACTGCCCGCACCGGGCCCGCCCGAGCCAGCCCCGGACGGGGTGCGTTCGCGGGCAACGCTCGTGCCACGCCTCCCCCGCGGGGGCGGAGAAACGGTAGGCGGCCCGCGGCAGCAGCACCCCCGTCACCGCGCCCCACGCCGCGGCGACGACGAGGACGAGGACATCGAGGCCGAGGAGACCGAGGCCGAGAGCGAGACTCATCCGGCGGCCGCGGCGCCGTCGCGCCAGGTCGGAAGCAGCTCGTCGAGCAGGGCCTCGGTGCGCGGCGGGACGCCGCGCGCCCCGCTGCGGACGATGAGGTCGGCGGCGAGGGTGCCGAGCCGTTCGGTGTCACCGGTGGCGTGCGTGGCGCGCAGCAGTTCGTGCCACAGGCGCTCGTCGCCGGGCGCCGTGCGCAGGGCCGCGTTCAGCGCCTCCATGGCCTTCTCCGCGCGGTTCTTCTCCAGGTGGAACTCGGAGAGCGCCAGCCCCGTGTCCGCGACGAGCAGCGGGAGCTGGGCGTCGATGATCTCGTGGGTGAGCCAGCGGTAGCGGCCCTCGGGCCGGTCGGCGAGCAGCGGTCCCCGCACCAGGACGAGTGCGTCGGTGAGCAGCCGGCCGCGCACCTGGCGGCTGTCGACGCCCCGGCCCTGCGTGGCCTCGTAGTAGAGGGAGCGCAGTACGTCCAGGTCGGAGACGACGGACTTGGCGAGGGTGAGCCGTCCCGTGGCGTCGGTGCCGAGCCTCGGCGTGCCGTCGGGGTCGGTGCCCAGCCAGGCCCGCAGCCGCTCGAGCAGCGCGTCGCGCACGTCCTCGGTCACACCGCGCGGCCACAGCGCGGAGGACAGCACGCGCGGGTGGACGCCCTCGCGGTGCAGCAGGAGCAGCGCGAGCGCCTCGTGGAGCTGGGCGCTGCGGTCGCCGTCGGGCGCGTCCAGGCCGATGATCTCGTACGACCCGACGAGGCGCGCGTACACCGCGGGCCGCCCCTGCTCGCTGACGTCGACGAGGAACGGCGGGGTGTTGGTCGGTCCGCCGGGCCCGCCGGGTCCGTGCCCGGGGTCGGCGTCGGTGAACAACTCCACGACGGCCCGTTGCTGGGCGACCGGCAGCAACTGGGCCTCCAGGTCCAGCCCGAGGAGCGGGGCGAGGAGCCTGCCGGCGCCGGTGACCTCCATCTCCCAGGCGGCGCCGGGCAGCTCGGTGCCCCCGGTGCCGACGAGGTACCCGATGCCGAGCCGGCCGGCGTCGGCGGCGAGCTCCGCGAGCCGCCAGGCCTCCTCGTCGGACGGCTGGGCGGCGAGCAGCACGAGGTGCGGCGCCCAACGCGTGTGCTGGGCAGGTCCGGTGCGGCCGGTGAGGACGGAGTCGTGCCCGGCGGCGCCGAGCGCGCCGCGCCGCTGCCGGGTCTCGGCGGACATGGTCTCGAAGAGGTCCTCGAACCCGTCGAGGTGACGGATCCGGTTGGGCGCGAGGGGCGTGAGGTCCTCGCCGAACCCGACCAGGGTGATGGTCATACGGTCCGACCATCCGTTGGTGGCCAGTTCGGCGGCGACCGACGCGAACACGGCGGCCCGGTCCGCCTCCGCGCCACTGAGCGAGACGAGGCCGGGCACGGCCTCCAGGTTGAGCAGCAGCCGGGAGTCGTCCATGGTGCCGAGGCTGACGAGACCGGGGTACGGCGCGGCCGTGTCGGCGTCCTCGTACCGCTCGGCGCCGTCCTTCGCGAGCGTCCAGAACGTCTGGTCCTGCCCGACCTGCCAGGGCGCCGGCGGCTTCCCGGCCGGCTGGGCGAGCTGGAGGTGCAGGTCGCCGTTGCCACTCATCCAGGCCGCGTAGACGACGGGCAGCGGGCGCGACTCGGCGGCGAGGGCGGCGGACAGCCCGCGCAGCGAACGGTCCAGCAGGCGTACGCCCTCCGGGTCGGCGCCGACGAGCAGCGCGTCCTGCACGTCCTGGGCGTCGCCGGTCGGCGTGGGCGGCTCCATGCCGCGCCGCCCGCCGATGCCGCCGAGCGCCGACTGCCACAGCGCCTGCCGGCGCCGGCGGCCGAGGGCGCCGAGGAGACCGGCGGCGAGGAGGGGGGCGGCGAGCAGGGCCTCGGGCAACCCGAAGGAGTGCCCGGCCTGCCCGGCCTGCCCGGCCTGCCCGGCCTCGGCGGGGGTGGCGTGCTCCCGCCCGGTGCTGGGAGCGGGGGCGGGCTTCGCGGGCGTGGCGGGAGCGGGCCGCTGCTCGGGAAGGGACACGCGGGCGTCGCCGCCGCCCGCGGCTCCGCCGCCACCCTGCGCCTGGTCCCCCGTCCGCGCGTAGTCGTGGATCTGCTGCCGCACCTGCTCGGAGACCTTCGGCGCCTCGTCGGGCATCTCGACGAGCTCGCCGCCGCGTGCGTCGCCGGGCATCTCCATGATCCACCCGGGCCGGATGAGACTGGCCTCGGAGAGCTTGGACCCGTCCGGCTGCACCCGGTCCTTGTTGAGCTCGAAGATCTCCTTGTACCGGCGCCCGTCACCGAGGTGCCGGTCGGCGATCTCCCAGAGGGAGTCGTGGTGACGCCCCTCCGGCGGCTGGATCCGGTAGTACTTCGTGTCACCGTGCGCGGCGGAGGCACCGTCGGCGCGGGCCGCCGCCTGACCGGCCTGCTCGGCGAGGGCGTTCGCGGCACCGGCGGCCGCCCCCTGCTGCTGGGCGAAGATTCCCGGCGTCTGCTGGGCCGCGGCGACGGACGGCTGCTGGTTCCCCTCCAGGCTCTGCCCGAGCTGCGACAACCCCGGCGTGAGGCTGGCCGCGGTGGCGCCGACGAGCAGCAGGGCGGCGACGAGCTGCCGGGCCAGCAACTGGCTGGGCCCGGACCCCGGCACCCGCCCCGGCACCCCGACGCCGGACAGCGCGGCCTTGACCTCGACGAGCACGCAGGCCGTGAACTGGGCCCACGCGAACCAGACGATGACGGTCAGGATGTGCAGGAAGGTCTGGACGGTGATCTCACGCTGCAGCCAGTCCAGACCGGGCATGCCGTCCGGCAGGGGCCAACCGATCTGGGTGGCGAGCGCGAGGGGCACCCCGACCACGAGCACGAGCAGCGCGACGAAGGCGAGGAACGCCTTGACGAAGTCCCCGAACGACCGCCGCCGCACACGCACCGGTTGAGGTGTCCGGTTCCTGGGAGCCGGCGAACTTCCCGTCGAGCTTGACGAGCTGGTGGTGCGGCGTCGCGGCATGGCGGGTGTCCTGGGTCGTGGGCGGGCCTACGTGGCGGACCGCCGGGGCGTCCGGTACGAGGGGTGTGCTGAGCCTACAGAGATCTTATGGACTCCCATGGGCAGCGTCGAAGGCCCACGGATATCAGACGTCACAACTCCCATCCGCTTTACACCCTTTACCCCATGACGTCACCCACCCCTTCACGGCCCCCGCACATTGCCCCGAAACCGCCCGGACCCCCTGCTTCACGCCCTCCTGGACCCGGACAGGGCTGACGAGCCCTCGCCCCGCGGCAACCGCTGCCTCCACACCTCAAGGCGCCCCGTACCGGCTGAAGGCCTCGGTCACCCAAGACGGCCCCGGAGCATGGAGATCCAGGAGATCCAGTCCATCGACCGCTGAACAGGTCCTCGGCACGCTCCACCGTCATCGCGCGCCGGGGCCAGACTCCGAGCTGATCAAGATCCGAGCAGGCGAGCACCCGCTCCCGCAGGGTCGGATCCTTCACCGCCCTCGTCCGGAGCCTCAGGACGACCGCCACCTGACCAGGCACCGTCCGCCCGGTCTCAACGGTTCACCGACTGGATCTCCTGCACCGTCACGTCCTGCGTCGCGCCGAACGTGCCCTCGGGCAGGCCGCCGCCCTCGCCCGTGGTGCTCGTCCAGGTGATCTTCCAGGTGACGGTGGCCTGCAGGGGGTAGGAGCCGTCGGAGCCGGAGGCGCGGAGGTAGGTGACTCCGCAGGGCGGGGTGTCGTTCGCCTTGCCCTGCGCGTACGGCTCGCCGATGCTGTCGTCGCCGTTGATCTCGCAGTCGCCCGAGGCGGGGTGCGTTCGGGCGTCGCTCGTCCCCGGGTCGATGTGCAGGGAGACCGGTTCGGCGGTGGTCGTCGCGGACAGCCCCGTGCCGGGGAGGCTGGCGGTGACCGAGATCTTTTTGAACTTGGCCTTGTCCAGCCAGACCCAGGTGGGCAGGTTCACCTTCGTCGTCCCGGCCGGTGCCATGGTGATCTCGGTGTCCGGTACGGGTAGTTCGTCGTAGGCGTACTCGGCGAGGACCCTGGGGGTGACGGCGAGGGGTTCTTCGGGCGTGTCACCGTTGTCCACCCAGAACGGTGGCTTGTCGCAGGCGCTCGCCTCGGGATCGTCCTTGCGGTTGGGGTTGACCGCGGCCGCCCAGAACATGCCCTCGCCCTGCTTGTCGAGGTTGTAGTCCTTGTACGGGTGACCGTCCTTGTACCGGTTGTCCAAGGCGTCGCCGACGAAATCCCCTACCCCGCCGAGGAACGGCAGACCATCGATACTTCGCCACAACTTGACGGTCTCCTCAATCTGCTTCGGCGAGAAGGCGGGCTCGTACCAGCAAGCCGGGGGCGTCCAGTTGCTGTCAGCAGACGACAGCTTCCCGGTTTTGGGAGAGCTACTACTGCCGTTGACCGTTGTCTGCACTTTCGTCTGGACGTACATGGTCTTGCCATTGCGGCCGCCTTCGGCGTCCTTGCTCTTGCCACTCGTGGTCGTGCGATCGGCCCAGGCGAGTGGCGCGGCCTGCAAAGTGATCAGTAGGCCGACGGCAGTGCTCAGCGCTGTGGTCTTGACGACACGCTTCACGGCTGGCACGCCTCACTTCCACGCTCCGAGGTGCTCTTGGTCGTCTGCCAGATCCCCTTGTCGTTCTTCCTGAGGCGATCGTTGTAGAGGACGTACGAATCCTTAGACGCTTCAGTCACGTTGACCTTGCCCGTCTTGATGTCCTTGGTATAGCCCTTGGACTCGTCCGCGCAGTAGACCAGCCCGGCCGAACCGTCCTTGCTGAAACTCACCTCACGATCGAAGTAGCGGACCGTACCCGTTACCGTGACGCCGTCCTTGACGAATCCGCTGACCCACTCCACTGAACCAAGGTAAGCAGAGTCTTTGCTGTAGAAGGCGACGGATGCGGACTTGGGGTCCTGTTTGCCGATCGCCTCGTCAATGGAGCGTAGGTATTCCGCATTGTCCTTGAGTACGGCGTCCGTCTTGGCGTCCCCAGTGGTTTCCGGCGTGAACAACAGATTGTCGCCCTCCGGCAGAGTGACCTCCGGTCGGTCGATGCCGTCATCCGTCGCTGTAGGTGACGGAGAAGCGGACGTCGAAGCCCCCGTGTCCGCCCCCGCGATCTCGTCCTTCCCCGAGTCCTCGGTCTCCGAGCCGCCGCAGCCGGACAGCAGGAGGGCCACGGCCGTCGTCAGGGCGGCCACCGCGGTGGCAGTGGTCGTGCGTGTGCGCATGGGAGTCGTACCTCCGTTGGTGGGGATGGGGGGACATGGAGCGGCGGAGAGTGGCGGCATCGGTCAGCCCACCTCGTTCTCCGCCACCGCCTGCCCGTGGACGACCACGTCGCCGCCGTAGAACACCCCGGTGAAGACCGGGGAGTAGGTGAGCTGGACCTCGACCTGCACCTGGGCGACGTCGGCCGTCACGCAGTGGGTCGCGGCGATGTCCGGACCGGTCATGTCCATCTCCGCGGCGAAGGCCTTGACCCTCGCGTTGCAGTTCTCGTAGTTGATCGGGGCCGGGCCGCCCACGTCGTCGTAGAGGGCCTCGCGGTCGATGTCCTGGGCGGCGTAGCGCGCAGCCTGTTCGGCGATGTCGGCGGCGCGTTCGCGCTTGGAGATGGACATGCCGCCGTCGATGACGAAGGCCGCGAGGGAGAGGAAGACCAGGGCGAAGACGATGACCGCGCCGGCGCCGGAGCCGCGGTCGTCCAGGCGGGTGCGCCGGTCCCTGAGCCACGTGCGTACGAGGGATCTCACGCCGTCCTCCGGTACGGGTCCAGCGGGGAGCTGAAGCTCGCCGACAGCGTCGTGGGGATGTCGAGGCCGATCATCGACAGGCCGCGTACCTCGCAGCTCACCTCGACCGTGAAGAGCGTGTCCGGCTCGAATCCCGCGCTCTTCTGGACCACCGACACCGGGCCGGAGCAGACGTCCTCCAGGTTGGCCTCGGCCGCTCTTCTCGCCTCCGCGATGGCCGTGCCGTGGTCCTTCTGGATCGAGCCCGCGCGTGCGGCGTCCCGCGCTGCGCCGTCGAGGGCGCCGCGGCCGTCCACCAGCTGGCCGAAGGCCACCAGGACCAGGATGAACAGGATCATCACCGGTGCGAGGATCACCACCTCGATGGTGGACAGGCCCCGGTCGTCGGCCTGCCGGAGCCGACCTCGGACGCACGCTCGGACGCACGCTCGGACGCGCGCTTGGACGCGCCCTCGGACGCAGACCCGGACGCGGGAGAGGCCCATCTAGTTCTCCCCCTCCTGCACGAACCGCTCCACCGGCCCCATCGACTGCGCGTGCACCGTCAGGTCCAGGCCCGGGAACACCGTCGGGATGCGGGCCGTGATCTCCACGCCGACCGTGTCCTGGTCCGGCTGGAGCGTCGTCACGTCCGGTGCCAGAACCAGCTGCGGGCCGAGCTGGCGGATGTAGCTGTCGACCACGTCCTGTGCCTCGCCCCGCCAGCCGCCGGGCTGGTCGTGCGCCGTCGCGCGGGCCTTGCGCGCGCCCGCCTGGGCCGCCGCCTGCGCCACGTGGTCGGCGAAGAAGTACAGCCCGAACTGCACCGTCGCGGAGATCATGAAGAAGAGGACCGGCGTGAGCAGCACGAACTCGATCGCGGTCATGCCGGAGTCGCCGCGGGTGGCCGCCGCCTCGCGTGCGGTCTCCACCCTGCGGCGCACCCGTCTCAGCACGGTGCCCGGCATCCCCGTCGTCCCCGTTCGTCGCGTCGTGCGATCAGCAGGTGCTGCCCGCGTCCGCGCCCTTGATGCAGTCGCCGACCTTGTTGGCGCCCTCGCTGAGCGCGGCGTTGATGATGGCGGCCACCACACCGACGATCGCGACGACGACCGCGGAGATGATGACCCACTCGACGGCGGACGCGCCGCGGTCCAGCTCGCCCGAGCGGGCGCGGTCCACGCGGGCCCGCAGAAAGGTGATCAGGAAGTCCACGGGCACGATGCCCGTGGTGCCGGTGCGGAAGTTCCGTCCGTTCATGGTGAGTTGTCCTCTCGAATCAGATTCTGGAAGCGGCTCGGAGTCGGAAGAGCTGCGTCACACCTGAAACACCCGCATCGCCGCCGGATAGATCAGGAACACCAGGAACCCGGCGCACAGCAGGAGCTGGGCCACGAGCATCGACTGGGACTTCTCACCCGCGCTGCCCTCGATCTCGGAGAGTTCACGGTGCCGCATGGTCTCGGCGCGGGAGGCGAGGGACTCGCGGACCTTGGCGCCGTCGTCGGCCACCAGGGCCAGGGATGCGGAGAGGTCCTTGAGTTCCTCGACGCCCAGGTCCTCGCCGAGCTGGCCCAGCGCCTGCCACTGGCTGATACCGGTGATGCGCGCGTCGGCCAGGGCGTTGCGGATGCGGTGGGTCGCCCAGCCGTCCGACACCTCCGCCGCCGCCATCAGTGCCTCGGGCAGGCCTCGACCGCCGGCCAGGCTCATGGACACCAGGTCCAGGTACGCGCCGATCACCCGCCGCAGGTCACGGCGCTTGTCGGCCGCGTCCCGGCGTACCTCCAGGTCGGGGAGGAAGAAGAAGACGACCGCGCAGAGCAGGGCCAGCCAGACCGGGACGATCGGGCTGTCGTTGAAGCCCAGCGTCCAGACGATCGCGAACAGGAACGGGCCGAAGAACAACCCGCCCGCGGCCAGCAGAACCTTCGTCGCCAGGAACTTCTCCCAGCTGCGGTCCAGCACCGCCAGGTCCGCGCGCAGCGAGCGCTGCTCCCAGCCCTGCTGCAGGTACAGCTCGGCGACACGCGCGCCGACCTGGGCGCGCAGCGTGCCGAGGCGGCCGGTGTCCTGCGCCGTGCGCGACGACGACTCGTACGCCGTCCCGCGCGCCCGCATGGCGTCGATGCGGGCGACCTGCTGGATCGGGCTCCGCCTGCTCGGCATCAGGGCGCGGACCAGGGCGTAGACGCCCAGGCCGATGACCGCTCCGACCAGCACCGGCATTGTCAGGTTCATCGTCGTACCCCCTCGTCACCAGACGCCTGCGACGGCTGTGACGGTTGCGGCAACCGCTGCGCGGGCTGGCCCTGGCGGCCCGTCCGGTCCGGCGTACGGGGACGCACGAACTGGACGTCGGAGCCGTCCCGTACCAGGAAGCGTTCCGGCGTCTCGATGGTCGACAGCTTGCGCAGCCACCAGAAGCCCAGCGCGAAGAGGCCGCACACACAGGCCAGCACGAGCTGGCCGACGGGTGAGCCGTACGGCTCGACGAAGTCCCGGTTGAAGATGGACAGGCCGAGGACGAACAGCACCGACACCGCCACGACGATCTGCACCGAGCGGCGGGTCGAGGCGCGCTGCGCCATCACGCGCTGGCGCATGTCGACCTCCTCGCGCGCCGACTTGGCCAGCGCGCCGAGGACCTGGCGCAGACCGGGGCCGCGCAGCCGCGCGTTGAGGATCAGCGCCGCGACGATGATGTCGGCGGACGCGTCGTCGATCTCGTCGGCGAGGTGCTGGAGCGCCTCGGGCAGCGGGGTGCGGGAGCGCAGCCGGTCGACCAGGGCGTCCAGGTGCGGGCGCAGCACCGGTGCGGCGGCACGGGCCGAGGCCGGGATGGCCTGCTCCAGGCCGACCGCGCCCGCGATGGTGTCACGCAGCGACTCCGTCCAGGAGGCGAGGGCCTCCACCCGCTTCATGGCGGCGCGTTCCTCGGCGGCGCCGCCGAAGAGGCGGTCCCAGAAGAAGACGAGGACGCCGGCCGCGATGCCCAGCACCGCCCAGCGGGTGAGAAGCAGGACCACGAGGCCGACGATGGCCGCGAGGGAGCCGCGCCGGCCCGCCCAGCGGATCAGTTCGTTCGCGCGCTCGCTGGCCTGCCGCTTCTCGTGCTCGGGCTTGACGGGCAGGCCGCGTACGGCGACGAGGAACAGGGCGAGGCCGCCACCGACGGCGACGCCGCATCCGAGCGCGTACAAAACCGTGGTGGAGAACAGGCCGCCCATGGAGCCGAGCGAGTCGAGAGCGGCGAGCCGGGTCGGTTCGGTCGTCATGTCCGTCTCACCCCCACGTTCCGTTGGGCCGGTAGCCGTAGGCGATGAGTTCCTCCAGGCAGGCGATGGGGGCGTGCGGTACGACACGGCCGTCGGGCGTCTCGGCGAACACCTCGCTGGACAGCACGCGGCCGTCGACGCCGTTCACCTCGCGGACGGAGGTGACCATGCGCTGGAGGCGTCCGCCGTTCTGGAAGTCGTTGCGCCGCTGGATGAAGACGACGAAGTTGACGGCGCCGGCCACCAGCATCTGGCTGGCCTCGATCGGCAGCCGCTCCGCCGCCTGCAAAGCGTACGTCGAGATGCGGTTGAAGACCTCGTGCGAGCTGTTGGCGTGGATCGTGGACAGCGAGCCGTCGTTGCCCTGCGACATCGCGTTGAGCATGGTCACGATCTCGTCGCCGAGCACCTCACCGACGATGACGCGGGAGGGGTTCATACGCAGGGACCGGCGGACCAGTTCCGCCATGCTGATGGTGCCCTGCCCCTCGGAGTTGGGCAGCCGCTCCTCGAACGCCACGACGTTGGGGTGGAGTTCGGGGAAGGTGTCGAGGCCGAGCTCCAGTGCCCGCTCGACCGTGATCAGACGCTCGTGCGGCGGGATCTCGTTGGCGAGGGCGCGCAGCAGCGTCGTCTTGCCGGCGTTGGTGGCGCCCGCGATCATGATGTTCTTGCGGGCCCGGACCGCGCAGGCCAGGAAGTGGCCGAGTTCGGGGGTGAGGGTGCCGTTGCCGACCAGGTCGGAGATGAAGACCTTGCCCATGCGGGCGCGACGGATGGACAGCGCCGGGCGCCGGGCGACGTCCATGACCGCCGACAGACGCGAACCGTCCGGCAGCCTCAGGTCCAGCTGCGGGTTGGCGGAGTCGAAGGGGCGGGACGACAGACCCGAGTAGGCGCCGAGGATCTGGATCAGCTCGATGAGCTCCTCGTCGGTCTCGGCGACCGGCTCGCCACGCTCCTCACGTCCGTCGGAGTAGCCGACGAAGACGTGGTCGCAGCCGTTGATGTCGATGTTCTCGACCTCGGGGTCGTCGAGGAGGGGCTGGAGCCGCCCGACGCCGAACAGGGCGGCGTGCACGGCCGCGGCGTACGCCTCCTCCGTCTCCGCGTCCAGCGGCGTACGCCCGGCGTTGATCTCGGCGCGGGCGTACTCCTCCAGGATCTGCGCGATGACGGCGCGCGCGTACTGCCGCTCGTCCTCGGTGGACATCGGGGTGACGCCGCTGACCTGGTCCTGGCGGCGCTGCTCGGAGATGCGGTCGCCTGCGTCCTGGCGGAACCGCTTGACCAACGAGTGGTCGACAGCGGTCATCGGCCGGCCTCCGCGTGGCCGTTCATACCGGTGCCGGCGGGCCCGGTGGGTACGGACCAGGCGGCGCCGAACTGCTGGTACAGGTCGGAGGTGACCTTGCGGGCGGAACGGATGAGCAGCGACTTCTCCAGCCGGCCGCGCCTGCGCCCGGCCAGTTGGTCGGCACCCGCCGGGTCGTCGGCGATGGTGCCGACCACCCGGGCGCCGGTCTGGGCGTGTACGAGCATGTCGTTGACCTGGCCGGAGAGCTTGGCGGCGTTGTTCGTGTCGGCGACGAGGACGACGCCGATCACCGGCATGCCGAGGCTCGCGGCACCGCGCGGACCACCGTGCAGCTTCGCGGTCAGGGCGGCGGCACGGTCGCGGACGCGGGCGATGGCCTCCGGCTCGGTACGGGAGAGCAGCAGCACCAGGGAGGCGTGCGGGAACAGTTCCATGGCCGGGGTGTCGCCGCTGATGCGACCGCAGTCGGCGATGACGTCGGCGGGCGCGTTCGGGGAGTCCGCGAGCGCGGCGAAGGCCCGGCCGAGGGTGGGCCACAGGCCCGCGAGTCCGGCGGCCTGCTCGGAGATGCCGAGTCCGACGACGACCTCGAGGCCGCCGCTCAACGGCTGGACGTGGTCCCACAGTTGGTCCGGCACGAGACCGCGCCGGGCAGTCGCGGCGATCGACAGCATCCCGGTGTTCGGGTTGAGCGGTCCGCCGTGCGCGGCGGCGGACCGGTACACCAGGTCGCCACCCGCCGGGTCGGTCTCGGCGAGCAGGACCCGGCGCGGCCAGACCGCCGCGAGGGCGACGGCCGCGGTGGTGACGCCGGGGGAACCCTTGTCGGCGGCGAGGGCGATGAGAGCCATGGCTGCTTCGGTCGCCTTCTACTTGCCGGGAACGCGTACGACGGCGACCTCGCCGGCGGCAGCCGCCGAAGCGAGGGCGGCGGCGTCCGCCTCGTCGACGAGGACGGTGACGCCCGTGTTGCCTGTGCTGAGGGTGGCGTCACCCTCGCCCGTGACTCCGGTCACGCGTGCGTCGGAGACGATGGCCCCGCCGGAGGCGGACGACGACGCGTCCCTGTCGGAGGAGTCGGAGGAGCCGGAGCTGC
Organism: Streptomyces lancefieldiae; assembly: GCF_031845825.1. Lineage (NCBI taxonomy): Bacteria > Bacillati > Actinomycetota > Actinomycetes > Kitasatosporales > Streptomycetaceae > Streptomyces > Streptomyces lancefieldiae. Next base: position 79,030 of record NZ_JAVRFH010000037.1, read on the forward strand.
TCGCGCCGTTCGCACCGACGCGGTAGGCGGCGACGACGTCACCCGGCTTGATACCCGTCGGGTACTGCCCCTCCTTGAGGGCGAGGCCCACGGACGCCTTGCCCGCGGGAAGCGACTCCCCCTTGGCGAACATCTGCCCCATCACGACCGTGTCCTTGTAGATCGTGGACCTGGCCTTCAGGGCCTTGAGGGCGTCCAGCTGCGACCACTTGACGTAGTTGATGCTGTCGTCGTCGGCCACCATCACGGGCGTGACCTTGTCACCGATGGACTCGCCGGCCTGGATCTCCGCCGTCACCTTGATGACCTCGACCCGGTCCCCGGCCCGCAGCACCAGCATCGTCGCCCCCAGCGCGCCCACCAGGATCAACAGCACCGCCAGCGCGGCCAGAGCCGGTTTGCGCTCGCGAGGGGGGCTGGGAAGCCGGTCACCGACCGGCGGCTGAACCGGAGCCGCGGAACGTCCCGCCCCCGCCCCCGTACGCTCCTGGATCTTCACGCAACCGCTCCCCGTACACCCAAGAAATCGTCTGCCGCGTACTGCTCGAGCAAGTACTGCTCACGTACACGGAATCACCTGCGAATTCGGACACTTCCTCTGCGCCCGCCCGACCGGAGACGTCCGGGGGCAACCCCTGACGTACCCGCCGTACCCGCCCTACCTGGGCAAATGGCCAGCAGCGAGGCGAGTGTCAAGCCATCGCACCGTATCAGCCCCACATAAGCCCCTCAAGGCGTGCCAGCCTCTCCCGACTTCACCCCACCCACTGTTACTCATCTGCAACTTCGCACCCTCGCTGCCCCTTTGAGCACGGCCTCGCAACCAGACGTCCCGACTGTGCGCACGCGAATCCAGAACGGGTACGACGGGACACCCCGCACGTGCTGTTCATCACGGCGCGGCCATGAGGCCTGCACGATTCACTCACGAGGGAACGGATCGGTCGTGCCATGATCGTCGCTCGGATCGGTGACGGGGCGAACACGGAGAGATCACCGGAGACATCGATGGACCTACTTCCAGTGAACGGGGCGGCGTTGGCGGCCGACCCGCGGGCCGCGGAGGCGATACGCGCCGTGAGTGCGCGGCACGGGGTCGACTACATGGACGACGGAGCGGTGAGCGCGTTACTCGCGGAGCGGCGGCGGGCGTTGGAGGCGAAGCGTCGACACCCGTCCGCATGGCTCGCGGTGCTGACACTGACGGTGGGTCTGCTCCTGCCCTTCGTCATTCCGACGATCCGCACGCTGAGCGACCGTCGCCTGGTCGCGGTACTGGCTGCCTCGGGGTGCCTTGTCGTGGTCGGCACAGCCCTGGCCGTGTACGCGTACACCCGCTGGAAGCGCGCGCTGACGCATCCCACGCTGGCCGGCTACCGCGAGACCTTGGGCATCGCCCGCGCGCACGGCATCCCACTGACGCATGTCCCTGCGTGGCTGGAGGGCAAGTCGTGGACCGGAGACGGAAAGGGGTCGGCGCCGGTCCCGTCGTATCCGCCGGTCGAGCCGTTGGCCGTGGAGACGTCGGCGGTTGGCGTACCGAGGGGCGAGGCACCTCCCGGCGGGGCCGACCAGGAGCAGCAGGCGGCCAGTGCCACCCCCGCGGACTCCGTCGCCGTACCGCCGAAGCCCGCCGCCGTGTCGGAGTACGAGTGGAGGGTCAACGAGGGCGGTTGGCACGACGAGGCGGGCTGCCTGCTGGTCCTGGTCGGCGGCGGCGGCGCGCTCTATGCCTCGACGGCGAGCGAGCCGGGCGCCTACGCCGCTCTCATCCTCGTGCCCCTCGCCCTGTACGTCTGGCTGGCCGGCGTACGCCAGTACAAGGAGAAGGAGCGCCTGCGGGAGGAGGCTCTGGCCTACGTGAGGGCGATCGGGGCGGCGCAGGCGGCCGGCACCCAGGTCCCGGAGCTCTCCTTCGAACTGCGGAAGCTGGTGGACGAAGCCTAGCCGCCGACCGGCGCCACCTGCCCTCTCTTCCCCCCCTCCCCACCCACCAAGGAGCCCCTGATGAACCGCGCCACGACGGCCACCCTCTCCACCCTGACCCTGCTCTCCCTCGCCGCGCTCACTGCGTGTGGCGGGGACTCCGGTTCGAACGCGGACTCGACGGCCGGAAAGCCGGAGGCGACCACGTCCGTGACCACGTCCGCGTCCAAGCAGCCTTCACCGGCGGAGCACCTGGCCAAGACGATGGTCACGACGTCCGAGGTCGAGGGACTCCGTGTGGAGAAGCTGGACGACGAGTTCCTCTTCGCCAAGTCCCCGGACGAGGTGACCACGGACAAGCCCGTCTGCACACCGCTGGCGCTCGCCATGAACCAACTTCCCCTGGGCACCCCTGAGGCAGACCTGACCCGCTCGGTCTCGGGACAGATCGAGTCGGAGCGGAAGAGCGGCACCGGTTTCACGTACATCACCCTGACCTCCTACGGGACCGGGGGCGCGGAGTCGGCGCTGGCCGGGCTGAAGAAGGCCGTGGAGGCGTGCGGCGGCGGCTTCACGGCCAAGTCGAAGGAGAACGAGAGCTCGTACGACTCCGTCACCGCCGAGCAGCCCGCGGCGGTGGCGGGTGACGAGTCGCTCGCCTTCCGTGCGACGCTGACGTTCCGGGGCGCCACTCACACCGTGCACACCCAGGCCGTACGCGGCGGCGACGTCGTCGCCGTGTACTTCTCCGTCGACGGCCTGGCCATCGCCAACGCGAGGCCGAGCGACGCGAAGCTGTCCGCGACGGTAGTGAAGGCACAGAACGCCAAGCTGGGTTGAGGAAAGGCTTTCTCGCAGCGGCGAAGCCGTCGGCAGAGTGCCGCGGGCAGGAAACCCACGACCGGGACGGGGACAAGGAAGTGCGAGTGGTGACCACACTCACGACGGCTGGACGGCCACCGACCGACCACACCGCGAGCGGCGCGATCCGCCTGCTGCTCACCCTCTGCGGCCTCACCGCCCTGCTCCTCACCTCCGCGACCCTGGCCACCCCGGCCCGCGCCGCCGACGCGCCCGCGGCGAGCCAGCCGCCCACCCGGGCCGCCTACCTGGCCGACCGCCTCCGCGAGAACCCGGTCCACGTCACCGACCAGCTCCCCCGCGCGGTCCCGCGCTCCATGGCGCCCGACTTCGCCCGGCTCGCCCAGCGCACCGGGGTACCGACGTACGTGCTCGTCCTGCCCAACCAGAGCGCCTCCGGCGAGGACCTGCTGGGCACGGTGCACGACCGGCTCAGACGTGACGGACTCTTCGTGCTCCTCGACGAATCGGGAGTGAGGAAGGCGACGGCTTACGGCGTAAGCGCCCCCGCAGAGGCCGCCCGAACGACCACCGTCTTCGAACTCCCCTACGACGCGGGACCGCTGCGCAGCTTCGAACGCTTCGTGGACGTCGTCGCACAGGGCCCGGAGAAAGCCGAGGCGCTGGCCGGCGCGGCCCGCGAGAAGTTCCGGGACGGCAACGAGCCCGAGGCGATGTACATCGGCCCGTCCGACCGTCAGAACCAGTCCTTCGTCACGGGCATCGCGCTCACCGGCGTACCGCTGACGATTCTGCTGCTGGCGCCCTGCGTACGGCGGGCGCGGCGCCGCTTCCCGCGAGCGACCCCGCCCGGTTCGACGGCCGACCGCCCGGCCTCGACCCGCCCGAAATGGCGGCGCCTGCTCACCCCGAGCCTCGCCCTCGCCGTCGCCCTCGCGGCCGCGATCGCCCTCACCGCTCCGCTCGTCTTCGACCAGACGAAACGACGTGCCGCTCCGCTGCCCACCAGCGGCGAGATGACGGCACGCGTCGAACGGGTCGCGGAGGGCCTGGCCCGCGACCCGGTGTACGTCGACCCGGAGAGCCCACGGGTCCTGGACGCCACTCAGTTCTCCCGGCTGCACGACCGCATCGAGCGGTTCGGGCGTTCGGAGGGCGGCGGCCCGGTGTACGTCACCGTCGTGCCCCACCTGTCCGAGGACGAGTCCGCCGGTGACGAGGAACTGTTCGCGGCAGCGGTGCGGGCAAGACTCGGCAAGGCCGACGCGGTCGGCGAGACAGACGGCGTGTACGTCTCAGCCGACCCGCTGACCGGCTACATCGACGTCTTCAACCACGGCCTGCGTCTGGACAGTCGCCGCCTCCTCTTCGACCTCCCCGAGTCCATCGCCTACGGGGACGACCGGGCGAACGCGGCCGACGACCACCTCATGGGCGAGCGCCTCGACGCGCTGATGACGCACCTCGACGAGTCACCGCGCACCGACGGGCCGACCAGCTCCGGCGACCCCCTGCCCGCCCCCAGCCCCCAGGCGGAGAACAGCCTCCCGCCGCTCTTCGCCACCGACTTCTGGCCCGGCCTGTTCGTCGGCGTCATCGCGGCGCTGCTGCTGCTCGGCCTGGTGGCGGGCACCCTGGGAATCGTGGGCGCGGTGCTGCGCCGGCGCAGTCCGGCCCCGCTGCCGACGCAGGCGTTGCCCCTGGTGTCACCGAGGGAGCCGTCGGAGGCGTACCTGCGTCGCACGGCACGTACGGAACTTCAGGCGGCCTCGCTGGCCTTCGCGTCCGTCTGCGACGCGGAGGGCGAGGGCTCCGCGTCCCGCATCGGTCCCGCCTGGAACCGTTTCGACGCCGCCATGCTCCTCGTCGGCGGCGACATGGACGGCCTGCGCTCCCCGGGCACCGACCCGGCGACTCTCCTGGCCGTCATCGTCCTGGCCCGCGGGGCGCGCAACGCCCTCCAGGGCGACACCAACGACCGCTGCTGCGGCGTCAACCCGCTCCACGGCCCCTCGGCGGGCCGCCGCCACGTACGGATCTCCGCGGAGGGCAACCGCAGGCGCATGCTGTCCCTCTGCCCCCTCTGCCTGGACTCGGCCGTCGCCGCACCACGCGAACTGCGCGAGCGGATGCTGACCCTGCCCGGCCCGACGGGCACCCGGGTGCCGTACGACGAGCCGGAGGGCAGCCCGCTGTCGGTGCTCGGCGACGGGATCTCGCGACTGGCGGACAGGGTGCGGGATTCGGCGCATGTGCACTGACCACGCCGGCCGCACCACCGAAACTGCCCCCTCACAAGTGAGGGCATCAGTCGGAAATCACGCTCCACCCACATCACGCGCCGGAAAGGTCCTCGTGTCGATCTCGACCCGCTCCCCGATGGCCAGCGTGAAGACGACCGGCTCACCGTAGGGGATCTCGACGGCCCGCCCGTACCCGGAGGCGTGGGGCTCCGACAGCAAGGTGACCACCGCCTTGAAGGGGTCGGCGATCACGTAGAGACCGATCGTCGGCGTACCCGCCGTGCGCGTGCCGGCGGTGCACTACAGCCGGATAACAAGAAGCCCGACCGACCGGCCCCCGCATTGCACGTCGCCACGTTCGAGGCCGCTCTCGTTTGAGCACGATCAGGACACAGACCACCACAACCGTCACCCATATCTGTCGATTTACCACGATTCTGGGAGTAGTTCGCCCTGGTGAAACCGGGAACCCCGCAGATACCGTCAGTACCCTCGACGCACTTTCTGTCTCACGGGGAGTCAACTGTGAAGCGCCGCTCTTTGCCCGTTGCCGCTGCACTCACCGCCTCAGCGGTACTGCTCCTGGGAGCGTGCGGCAGCTCCGAGGACAGCTCGAAGGACAACGCCAAAATCGCCGGCGCCGACCAGGGCACGGAGACACCGTCGAAGTCGGCGGAGCCCTCGGGAGCACCCGCAGCGGACAAGCCGGACGGCGTGGACGTGTCCCTGCCCAAGGACATGAACCTGGTCTTCGACTGGGAGAAGCCGAAGGACGAGAACGAGGCGGCCGCGATGTCCGACGCGGCCAACTTCTTCCGCGCCATCTACCGGGGCGTAGACAAGCGCACGGCCAAGGACGCTGCCGTGGCCGCCTACGCAACCGGTGAGGGGCTGAACTACGCGGAAACTCAGATCAATGCCTGGATCGAAGGCGGCTGGACCGCCACCGGCACACTGCGCCACTACGACGCCACCACTCGGTCCGCCGCGAATGGCAAGTCGGTGGAGGTGGCATTCTGCGCGGACTCAGGAACGTTCTACGGCAAGGAGATCAAGACCGAAAAGGTCTTGAAGACCGATCCCAGTATCGAAGACTTCGACTACTACAAGATCATCATGATCAAGTACCCCACGGGTACTGACCTGTGGCAGGCGTCCAAGGTGTTTGTCGAGACGAAGGCGGAGAAGTGCCGGTGAAGGGATCACTTCGCGCATTCATCGGCACCGCAACACTGACGCTGGCGCTCAGCACCATCGTCCTCACGGAACCCGCTCACGCGGCGAAACCGGTGGGCTCCGCCGAGGGAGCCAGCACGGAGCAGACGGGAGGCGGCGACGACACCGGCATCTACGCCGCCGCACGCATCCAGTACTCCGGATCCGTGGCCCCGAACGGCGGCACGGGCAACGTGACGTCCGCCGACGTCAACTGGACGCCTCCTCCCTGCTGGTACGCCCCCTACCTCGGCGCCAAGGACTTCAAGAAGAAGATGTCCAAGGACATCGAGAACGCCGCGAGCGCACCCGGCATGACCGGGCACGCGGGCGCGGCGATCGGCGAGACGAAGCGCCACTACGAGGACGGGTACGGATGGACCGACACCCCCGGCTACAAGGACTACAACGTCGAGAAAGACGGCGAGGGGATGTTCTGGGCCGGCGTCGAGAACCCCAACGAACCGGACATCCTCAAGCGCAGCTCCTGCACTGACCTCCCGTTCTGGGTGGACAACGGTGAGACCCCGCCGCCCCAGTACGAGGAGGCCATCACCCCGGAGACACTCGCCGCCCTCGCCTACCAGCACATGCAGCTTCCCGACACCAAGGTCAGCCTCGCCCCCGCGCAAACCACAAAGGTGAATCTGCCGACCTGGGCCTGGCTCGACAAGGCCGTCTTCGACGAGGTCCAGGCCACGGCCACCCTCAACGTCCCCGGCTTCACCCTCACGGCCACGACGACCGCCAAGCCGATGTCCCTCAAACTGGAGCCGGGCACCAAGGACGCCTTGACCTACCCGGCCTCCGGCGAGTGCATCATCAACGCCGACGATTCGATCGGCGAGCCCTACGCCAACGGCAAGGCCGACCAGACCCCGCCCTGCGGAATCAAGTACCTCCGCTCCTCCGGCGAAGGAACCTACGACCTCCAGGCCACCATCACGTGGGACATCACCTGGACCGGCACCGGCGGTGCGGGCGGCGACATGCCCGACGGAACCTTCGGCAACGCCCAGGCGATCACCGTCCAGGAGATCCAGTCCATCAACCGGTGAACACAGCAGTAGCAGTCAGATGAGGAACATGCGTTACGTAGAGAAAACCCCGAAGACCTGGTCTGCGATCTGCATCACCGTGTACGTGGCCAGCATGGCCTACATGGGAGTCGACACCCTTCCCGACGAGTTCGGCCTGTGGTTCGGCATGTGCGCGCTGTTCCTCTTGCTGCTACTCCCCTGCCTCGCCGTTCCCTTCTCCAAGTTCATCTACCACCGGATCCAAGTGGACGAGGGGACGCTCCGTGTCGGCCGTGAGCGCATCCCGCTCACGGCCATCGACCCGGTTTCCGTCCAGGAGGCTTCACAGGTAGCGCTCCCCACAGCAACTCAGCAGTACGCGGCTTCGCTGAATGCGATCGACGCACCGCTGCCCGGCCTACGAGCCGGCGACCAGGGCAACCCCCGTCTCGCAGGCGGTGGGTGGGGCGTCCCCATGGGCATGGACAGTGTCGTTGTCCGCACCCATCAAGGCGAGCAGCTCCGCATCGCGACCCGTGACCGCGTGGCCTTCCTCACCGCACTGGCCGAAGGGCTGTCGGGCTGACCAACACCGCTGAGCACGCACCACACACCGTGAGGGAAGCTTCATCACATGCCTTCTTTCGACAGCTCGCGAGGCCGTTTCCGGCTGGCCGACCGCCACATCGCGGTCTTCGCCCACCTGCTGGACAAGGAAGCACCACCCGCGGAGCTCCACCACTCCCTGAGCGAGCTCCAGCGAGCCGGTCTTGTCGGGCCTGAAGGCGAGCTCTCGCCACTACTGCGCGAGCTCCTGACTGCTCTGGCCCGTCCGGTGGTGCTGGTCCAAGCCGAGGTCACCGGCCGGCACGGCGTCCTGACCCATGGCCTTGTCGTCGGACAGGACGCTGTCTTCTCCCACGACGCTTGGCCCGGTGAGGAAGAGTCGGAGTACGTCCCGATCGAGCCCAAGACCCTGGTGTGGGACATGGCCCGCAAGGTCAAGCTACGGCGCGTCGAGCCCGACGATTCGGAGATCGCCAAGGTTTCCGAGGTCAAGACAACCATGAGCACGCTGGACGAGATCTTCACCGCCGCGGAAAGCAGTTCCGACGACGCGGCAACCGCGAGGACGGCTGCCCTCGGCGCGCTCTCGAAAACCTCCGACCTCGCAGAACCGGAGCTCACAGCACTCGTCGAACTCGTGCTGTCCATGGACTCGTCCTGGCGCATCACGACCGTTTGGGAAGGAAAGCAGGGCGCTCAGGCGGTGCACAGCATCGCGGTGTGGGACTGCGGCCGTCATGGCTATTGGCTGCGCACACAGCCCGAGGAGCCGGTCGAGGATGGTCAAGTCGGACCCGACAGCCCCCTGACGGTCGTACGGTCCAGCTCCGGCGAGGTCTGGGACATGCTGGCCGACCTACTGCCGGACAAGGAAGACTTCATCATCAAAGACACGTAGTCAAGGGGACCAGGATGCGGTCTGTCAATCCGGACGATCTTGATCAGCTTGCCAAGCTCCTGGATGGTAAAGGGGGATTGGCGGACAAACTCAATGACGCCTTCACACGCGCCTCCAACCTCGGCGTCTCCGACAAGCTCGCCCCCATCAAGCCGATGCAGGCCTGGGTCTCAGAGACGCCACCCGATCTCCGCAGGCGCGCGAAATTGGTTCGGGAGGACGAGCTCTCCGAGCGAGGCCACCGGGAGACGTACAGTGAGTGGCTAGCACGCGTCGAGGCTCATTATCTGACCAAGGTGCCTGGTCTCAAGAAATTCGGAGAAAAGGGTATTGAGTCATTCCTCAATGACGCTACCGACATCGCAAGCATGGTCAAAATCGGCGGCCTGACACTCGCCTCGGGCACTGGCATGGGAACCGTTCTATTTAAGAATTCCTGGCACAGTGGCTGGCTTCGGAGTGCCATTGAATCCGAATGGTGGGGGCGAGGCGGCACCCTACGCACCTTGACTGGCGCCAGACTACGGGGTATACCCAAAGGCGCTCTGCGTTCCCTTTCTGCGCCAGGCAGTTGGCTCCCTGGCCAATTGGGCACTATGTTCACCCGGAGCTCAGCCTACCAACGCGCCAGCAGGATTCCGTTTACTGCGACGATGCGGGCAAGTGCGCTGGGCCACGCGTGGGACGCGTTCCGCACGCTACCGGTCATGCGCTCTTCAACGGTCACCAGGAGCATCAATCTCTTGGTGGGTTCTGACGCACTGGCCATGCGCTACGGGGGAACGACTCATTCCGGAGCGCTTGTAGCTCGCGCCGGCAATGCGAATCTCCTCAAAGTCGCACGCACGGCTTCATACTTCCAAAAGCTGAACAACGCTCGACCATCCGTCACCGCTGCGGGAAAGACGGCTTCCCCGTTCCTTAACCTCGCCGTTTCGGTTGGGGCGATGAGGTGTCGTTGAGGGGGAACTGCCGGGTGGCTGACGCGTTTTCGGTGTTGGGACATGGTGGAGACCCGGCGCGGTGGTCGGGTTCTCCAAGGTCCTTCGGGT
>NZ_JAVRFH010000378.1:0-414 GCF_031845825.1 Streptomyces lancefieldiae
GTGTATTCGCCCGCCTGTGCGCACATGACCGAAAGGGTGAAACGCGCCGTTCACGCGTAGCCCCGCCCCACCCTCCTCGTTACAAGTTTTGCGGTCCGCGGCTGGGACCGCACTTTCCAACTAGGAGGAATCATGATCAAGAAGGTCGTCGCAGTTGCGGCTGCCACCGGTGGCCTCGTTCTCGCGGGTGCGGGCATGGCTTCCGCCGACGCGGGCGCCCAGGGTGCCGCCATCGGCAGCCCCGGCGTGCTGTCCGGCAACGTCGTCCAGGTCCCGGTCCACGTGCCGATCAACCTGTGCGGCAACACGGTCTCCGTGATCGGGCTGCTGAACCCCGCCTTCGGCAACACCTGCGTCAACGCGTGACGTTGAACGTCAGCCCGTAAGGGCTTGAGCTCGGTCGGTCCCGGAGTG
>NZ_JAVRFH010000379.1:0-412 GCF_031845825.1 Streptomyces lancefieldiae
GTCGTGCTCGGCCTGGCTGATCAGGTCGGCGGCCACGTGCACCGGGTCGGCGGTGTGGTCGGCGAGGATCGCGATCTCGGTGGGCCCGGCCTCGGCGTCGATACCGATGCGGCCCTTGAGGAGGCGCTTGGCGGCGGCCACATAGATGTTGCCGGGGCCGGTGACCAGGTTGACCGGGGCGCAGTCCTCGGTGCCGTACGCGAACATCGCGACGGCCTGGGCGCCGCCCGCCGCGTACACCTCGTCCACGCCGAGCAGGGCGCAGGCGGCGAGGATCGTGGGGTGCGGGAGGCCGTCGAACTCCTTCTGCGGCGGGGAGGCCACGGCGATGCCCTCGACGCCCGCCTCCTGGGCCGGGACGACATTCATCACGACGGAGGAGGGGTAGACCGAGCGGCCGCCGGGGACGTAG
>NZ_JAVRFH010000380.1:0-411 GCF_031845825.1 Streptomyces lancefieldiae
ATTCGGATCTGCGAACGCCAGGGCGTCCCGGTCCTCGCCGACATGGCCTACATCGGTGCAGGCGACTGGGTCACCACCGCGAAGCGCCGCCCGCCCAACGGCGAACTCACCCCCACCGAGCGGACGGTCAACCGGGCCCTGTCCGCCGCCCGCGCACCCGTCGAACGCGGAGTCGCACGCCTGAAGTCTTGGCGGATCTTCCGCAGAGCCCGCTGCAGCCCCAACGTCATGACAGCCATCTCCAAAGCGGTCCTCACCCTGGAGAGGCAACGCTGAAAATGCTCAGTGTCTGACCGTTCGGGGCGACGAGCTGTTCGAGCTGACGGACGCGTTGCTGTGCGCGGATGGGCCGGTGCGGGCACCGGTGGACCTGACGCTGGTGGCCGAGCACAGGCGAGGGCACGGCGCTAT
>NZ_JAVRFH010000381.1:0-410 GCF_031845825.1 Streptomyces lancefieldiae
GCGCGGACCGCGTCGACCGTGCCGATGACCCGGGGGTCGTCCGGCGGCAGGAACCCGGTCCGCACGATCAGCAGCGTCGAGGCGTCCAGCTCCCGCGACCCGTACGACTGGGTGAAGGTGTTCCGCTCGGGGTCGTACCCCTTCTCGCAGACCTCGGCGTGCACGGCGTCCCGCATCGCCCGCCAGCGGTCCGCGTCCCCGGGCAGCTCCGGGTTCTCCTCCAGCGAGCGCACCGCCCGGTCGGCGGCGACCCAGGCCATCACCTTGGAGTGGACGAAGTGGCGCCGCGCGCCGCGGATCTCCCACAGCCCCTCGTCCGGCTCGCGCCACGACGACTCCAGGAAGCCGAGCAGGCTGAGCTGGAGGTTCCAGGCGTGCGGTTTGTCGTCCAGACCGGCGACCTTGGCGAG
>NZ_JAVRFH010000382.1:0-410 GCF_031845825.1 Streptomyces lancefieldiae
CCGGCGCTGGGCCCGGGCGCGTTCGCCATCAAGCTCCGCGTGCAGCTGCTGCGCGACCTGGGCCCCGCGCTCTCCCCGCACTCGGCGTTCCTGCTGCTCCAGGGCGTCGAGACACTGAGCCTGCGGCTGGAGCGGCACACCTCCAACGCGCTGGAGCTGGCCCGCTGGCTGGAGCAGCGCGACGAGGTGGAGACCGTGCACTACGCCGGTCTCCCCTCGAACCGCTGGTACGAGGCCGGGCAGCGCTATCTGCCGCGTGGCGCCGGAGCGGTGCTGGCCTTCGAACTGAAGGGCGGGGCCGAGGCGGGCAAGCAGTTCGTGGACGCGGTCGAGCTGTTCAGCCACCTCGCCAACATCGGTGACGTACGGAGCCTGATCATCCACCCGGCGTCCACCACCCACAGCCAGCT
>NZ_JAVRFH010000383.1:0-409 GCF_031845825.1 Streptomyces lancefieldiae
TCCTGCACACCCCCCGACTCGGCACCCTCACCGTCCCCCACCCCCGACCCGACGCCGACCGGCGGCTACGACTCGTCACCCGCGACTACGTCACCACCGATCCCCGTCACGGCAACGCCCACGTCAGCGAGGAACGCCTCCTGCGCATCGAAACCGTCCCGGCCGACCCGCAGGAGGACGCCCATGCCTGAGGGACAGCACCGCACCGGAACCCTCACCTGGAACGCCGACACCGGCAAGCTGACGGTGACCGTCGAGGAGGAGAAGGGGCGCCGCCGCCCCGTGAAACACCCCTACGACCTGGCCGAGGAGCTCCGCGACCGCGAGCCTGGGCAACTCGACGGCATTCGCGTGGAGTTCCGCTGGCACAAGAGCCAGATCCGCGACCTGCGCCCGTATGGAGCACCCC
>NZ_JAVRFH010000384.1:0-409 GCF_031845825.1 Streptomyces lancefieldiae
TTGTTGATGTCGTCGTCGTGGTTGGCGGAGATGTCCTGCACCCAGCGCACCGGCTCGTAGGGGATGCGCAGCGACTCGAAGATCTCGTCGTAGAAGTTGTTCTCCCCGAGCAGCAGCTGGTGGATCTGACGCAGGAACTCCCCGGACGTCGCACCTTGGATGATGCGGTGGTCGTAGGTCGAGGTGATCGTCAGGATCTTGCTGACGGCGTTGCGGTTGAGCGTCTCCTCGCTCGCGCCCTGCCACTCGGCGGGGTAGTCGAGCGCGCCGACACCGATGATGGCGCCCGCGCCCTTCATCAGACGCGGCACCGAGTGCACCCGTGCCGATGCCACCGGGGTTGGTCAGCGAGATCGTCGTGCCCGCGTAGTCCTCGAGCGTCAGCTTGTTGTTGCGCGCCTTCTTGACC
>NZ_JAVRFH010000385.1:0-409 GCF_031845825.1 Streptomyces lancefieldiae
TGTGAAAGTCAAGAGCTTTAATTTTGCTGTCAGAGTGATGAAATTGTATCAGCATTTTGTTGCAAATCGGAAAGAATTTGTGCTCTCCTGACAATTGTTACGAAGCGGGACATGCGTGGGAGCGATCGTGCGAGAAGCAGAGCATGCCGAATCAAAGCCCGACTTTAAACATAAAATGTCAATAGCGCAAAAAGAAATAAATGAATCAATATATTGGCTTGAGTTGATGAAAGAAACTGATTATTTAACGAATGATAAGTTCAATAGGATGAACAATGATGCTACTGAAATCTTGAAGCTTATAACATCAATCATAAAAACTGCCAAAAGCAATGGGTAATTATTAATATAATTGGCGAAGAATTAGACACTATTTCAACAATGATATCCTTAACAATTCACCATTAAC
>NZ_JAVRFH010000386.1:0-409 GCF_031845825.1 Streptomyces lancefieldiae
CTATGAACTCGATCTGCAGGACCTGGCGCAAAAGTCCAAGAAGGCGCTGGTGTATGCGATGTTCACCCTGGCTCAGTACAACCTGAGCCTCATCTCGGATGCGATGCCGGCCAAAGTGTTCCGTGACTGTGGTCTGGACTTCAATCGCTGGTATCCGATGCCGCGCCAGCTGGTGGGCACTGCCCGATTCATGGCGACCCGTCATCGAGACCGCGACCACCTGCGGCGCACCCTCGACACCGTGGCGGAGCGCTTCGATGTGCGGTGCGGCACGCTGATCTCAGCACCAGCCTGAGCGGCTAGAGCTTGCGCAGCCGCAACCGGTTGATCGAATGGTCGGAGTCCTTGCGCAGCACCAGCGTGGCCCGCGGCCGGGTCGGCAGTATGTTCTCGATCAGGTTGGGCCGGT
>NZ_JAVRFH010000387.1:0-409 GCF_031845825.1 Streptomyces lancefieldiae
TCGATAAATAATGCATTCTTGAATAATGATGGCGCACAGAATGATGAGTCCAACGATTACTTCGGAATGGAACTCTTGTATAATACGGTGGATTCCGGTTTGGGAAATACGGGTTTGTATGATGGAAATATCAGTGCGATCCGATGGAAGGGATTAGGCGATGGCAGTGGAGTTGTCGGACAGAAAGGATACGCTTTCACGTATGACAAGGACAACAAACTTAAAGCTGCTATCTACAAGGTTAAGACAGCCACCGGTACGACAGAAGTTAACAATTTGAATGAAAGCCTTACTTACGATCACAATGGCAACATTTTAACATTGGTGCGTAATGAGCGAATGCATAAGCTCCTGGGTGGAGCAACCGTAGCATTTACTCCAAAGATGATCGACAATATGACGTATACAT
>NZ_JAVRFH010000038.1:0-88188 GCF_031845825.1 Streptomyces lancefieldiae
GCTCCACCGACTTGCGCCCGCCGTCCAGCAGCAGACCCCGCAGATAGACCCCGCCCCACCGGCGCTGATCCGCCCGCGCGAACGGCTCGAACATCTCCGCCGCGAAGTCCTCCAGATCACACCGGACCGCAGCCAACTCCCCACCCAGCACACCCGGTCAACGACACGACCAATCAAGAAGACACGCCACCACGAACCGCACATGACCAAGCACTACTAGCCACGCCCCGGCCTCAGGACGCCGCCCGGCGTGCCACGCGGTAGCGGAGGTGGACGACGTTCGAGCTGAACGTGCGGGTTTCGACGAGATCGAGATCCACCCGGCGCTCGCGCCGGGGGAAGAACGGAACACCGCCGCCGACCAGCACCGGGTAGACCCTGGCCCGGTACTCGTCGATCAGGCCCGACGCGGCCGCCTCGGCGGCGAGGGTCGCGCCGCCGATCGCGATGTCGCCCTCCCCCGGCTCGGCCCGCAACCGCTCGATCTCCTGCGCCAGGCCGCCGGAGGCCAGGCGGGCACGGCCCTCCACCGCCGTCAGCGTGGTGGAGAACACCACCTTGGGGAGCGACTTCCAGAGCGCGGTCCACTCGAGCTTCGAGTCGTCGAGCGAGGGATCCCGGTCGGCGGTCTCCCAGTACAGCATCGTCTCGTACAGCCGTCGGCCCAGCAGGTGGACGCCGACTCCCCGGATCTCGTCGATCCAGGAGCGGAAGACCTCCTCGTCGGGCCCTGTCCAGTCGAAGCCGCCGTCCGGCCCGACGATGTAGCCGTCGAGCGAGACGTTCATCGAATAGGTCACGCTGCGCATCAGAAGTCCTCCTCGTCACGGGGTCGCCCACCTCGTGGACCTGCTACCCACCTCGTGGACCCGCTGCCCACTCTCGGTGCAGGTCGGGAGCCGGAGCTTTCGGCACCGCCCGCGAAGGCGCCTCAGGGCGCCGTCTCGCCCCGCACCAGCGGATGGCACACCGGCTGGACGCCCTCGGGCAGGTCGTCCGGGCGGCACCAGCGGGCCTCCAGGATCTCGGCGGGGTCGATGCGCAGCTCGCCGCCCAGCAGGCGGGCCTCGTACGCCACCTCCAGGCGGGTGCGCAGGCCGCTGTTCAGCATGACCAGGCGGCCCACCTCGACGTCGAGGCCGGTCTCCTCCCTGACCTCGCGCACCACGGTCCGGCGGAAGTCCTCGCCCTTGCGCGCGAAGCCGCTCGGCAGGCCCCACTGGCGGCCCGGCGGCCACATCCTGTGCCTCAGCATCAGGACCCGCCCCTCGTCGTCCCGTACGACGCCGGTCACACCGACCACGAACTTCGCGTTCACGAGCCACATGACGCGGCTCTGCACCGGGCGCAGGAGGCGCCAGAGGCGGGTCAGGAGTCGTCTCACAGAGCGGACGGTACCTGGTCGACGTATCGGCCCGTCCGGCGAGTCCCGCCCGCCTGACGGACGTACGTTGACAGCCGCGTTCCCCTCCCGCGACAGTTGCATGAGAGTGCCATACGCCTGACCGAGTCCAATACCCTGAACTCTGCCGTGCAGCACGATGAACGACGTCCACCCGCACACCGTCCCGGAGCCCTCGTGAGCACTCCCAGCGCCACCCCCGGCACCCCGTCCCCGGCAGCCGCCCCCGTGGCGGGCCCCGAGGCAGCGCCCGCCACCGGCCACGCGCCCGCGCCGAGCGGTGCCCCGGGCGGCCGGTGGGGTGCCCTCGGCCCCGTCGGCCTGGTCCTCGCCGGTGGTCTGTCCGTGCAGTTCGGCGCCGCGCTGGCGGTGAGCCTGATGCCCCGGGCCGGTGCGCTCGGCGTGGTGACCCTGCGGCTGGCCGTGGCCGCCGTCGTGCTGCTGCTGGTGTGCCGGCCCCGGCTGCGCGGCCACTCCCGGGCCGACTGGGGCACGGTCGTCGTCTTCGGCATCGCCATGGCCGGCATGAACGGCCTCTTCTATCAGGCCGTCGACCGCATCGCCCTCGGCCCCGCCGTCACCCTGGAGGTGCTCGGCCCGCTCGCCCTCTCCGTCTTCGCCTCCCGGCGTGCGGTCAACCTGGTCTGGGCCGCGCTCGCCCTGGCCGGCGTCTTCCTGCTCAGCGGCGGCGGCTTCGACAGCCTCGACCCGGCCGGTGCCGCCTTCGCGCTGGCGGCGGGCGCGATGTGGGCGGCGTACATCGTCTTCTCCGCGCGCACCGGACGCCGCTTCCCACAGGCCGACGGACTGGCCCTCGCGATGGCGGTCGGGGCGGTGCTGTTCCTGCCGCTGGGCATCGCCGAGTCGGGCGCCGAGCTGATCGACCCGGTGACGCTCGCGCTGGGCGCCGGGGTGGCCCTGCTCTCCTCCGTCCTGCCCTACACCCTCGAACTCCTCGCCCTGCGCCGCATGCCCGCGCCCACCTTCGCCATCCTCATGAGCCTGGAGCCCGCCATCGCCGCGGCGGCCGGCTTCCTCGTCCTCGACCAGGCCCTGTCCGCCACCCAGTCCGCCGCCATCGCCCTGGTCATCGCGGCCAGCATGGGCGCGGTGCGGACCCAGGTGGGGCGGGGCAGCCGGAAGCGGCGACCGCTCCCGGGGCCGGGGGACGACGGCCGGTAGCCCCCGCCCCCGGGGCCGCAGACGACGGCGGGCAGCCCCCGCCCTCCGGAGTCGGGGGCGACGGCGGGTGGCCCCGCCCACGGGACGCCGACGGCAGCCCTCAATCCACCTAGCCCCCGGGGCGCTGTCGGCGCGCGTCGCGGGGCGCCGATCGCTCCGTCAACGTTGAACGCCGAGCCCGAGCCCGCGCACCACGCCTGTGGCCCCAATTCATGCAAGCGTGCTTGATTGTTTCCGCACCCCCTGCCATGCTCCTCCCCACACCGCGCCGCACGCCGCCGTGCCCGAGGGGAGCGCCCCGTGTCCGATCCGACGCCCGTGATCGACGACCTGCGCGAGGAGAGCGAGGAACTCGACGCGCTGGTCGCCCGGCTGAGCCCCGAGGAGTGGCGGCTCGCCACCCCGGCGCCCCGCTGGACGATCGCCCACCAGATCGCGCACCTGGCCTGGACCGACCGGTCCGCCCTGCTGGCCGTCACCGACGAGGACGGTTTCCGCGTCCTGGTGGAGCAGGCCCTCGCCGCGCCCGACCGGTACGTCGACGACGGCGCGCGGGAAGGCGCCCGGCAGCCCCCCGGCGAGCTGCTGGCCGTCTGGCGCCAGGGCCGCGCCGCCCTCGACAGAGCACTGCGCGAGTCGCCACCCGGCGCCCGTTTCCCCTGGTACGGCCCGCCCATGGCGGCCGCCTCCATGGCCACCGCCCGCCTGATGGAGACCTGGGCCCACGGCCTGGACATCGCGGACACGATCGGTGTGACGCGCCCACCCACCGACCGGCTCCGGCACGTGGCCCGCATCGGCGTACGGGCGCGGGACTTCGCCTACGCGACCCACGGCCTCACCCCGCCCGCCGAACAGTTCCGCATCGAGCTCACCGGGCCCGGCGGGGACCTGTGGACCTACGGCCCCGAGGACGCGGGCCAGCGCGTCACCGGCCCCGCCCTCGACTTCTGCCTGCTCGCCACCCAGCGCGCCCACCGCGCCGACCTCGCCCTGCACGCCGAGGGCCCGGACGCCGACCGCTGGCTGGACATCGCCCAGGCCTTCGCGGGACCGCCCGGGGCGGGACGGAAGCCGAAGGGGGCCCGGCGGTGACGGGGCCGCTGCGCATCGGCAACGCCTCCGGCTTCTACGGCGACCGCTTCGACGCCCTGCGCGAGATGCTCACCGGCGGCCCCCTCGACGTCCTGACCGGCGACTACCTCGCCGAGCTGACCATGCTCATCCTGGGCCGCGACCGCCTCAAGAACCCCGACGCCGGATACGCCCGCACCTTCCTGCGCCAAATGGAGGAGTGCCTGGGCCTCGCCCACGAGCGGGGTGTCAGGATCGTCAGCAACGCCGGCGGGCTCAACCCCGCCGGCCTCGCCGACGCCGTGCGCGCCCTCGCCGACCGCCTCGGCATCCCCGTACGGGTCGCGCACGTCGAGGGCGACGACCTCACCGCCGCCCACCCGGGCAGCCTCGCCGCCCACGCCTACCTCGGCGGCTTCGGCATCACCGAGTGCCTGCGGGCGGGCGCCGACGTCGTGGTCACCGGGCGGGTCACCGACGCCGCCCTGGTCACCGGGCCCGCCGCCGCGCACTTCGGCTGGTCGCCGACGGAGTACGACCGGCTCGCGGGCGCGGTCGTCGCCGGCCACGTGCTGGAGTGCGGGGCGCAGGCGACCGGCGGGAACTACGCGTTCTTCCACGAGGGAGACGTCCGCCACCCCGGCTTCCCCCTCGCCGAGCTGCACGCCGACGGCACCTGTGTCATCACCAAGCACGACGGCACCGGCGGCTTCGTCGACATCGGCACGGTGACCGCCCAACTGCTGTACGAGACGCGCGGCGCCCGGTACGCCGGGCCGGACGTCACCGCCCGGCTGGACACCGTACGGCTCAGCCAGGACGGCCCCGACCGCGTACGCGTCCAGGGCGTGCGCGGCGAGGCCCCGCCGGCCACGCTCAAGGTCGGGCGCAACCGCCTCGGCGGCTTCCGGGGCGAGGTCGCCTTCGTCCTCACCGGCCTCGACATCGAGGCCAAGGCCGCGCTGGTACGGGCGCAGATGGCACCCGCCCTCGGCAAGGTCGCCGACGTCCGCTGGGACCTGGTCCGCACCGACCGGCCCGACGCCCCGACCGAGGAGACGGCCGCCGCCCTGCTGCGGCTCGTCGTCCGCGACGCCGACCAGCGGGTCGTCGGGCGGGCGCTGAGCGGGGCCGCCGTCGAGCTGGCCCTCGCCAGTTACCCCGGGTTCCATGTGCTCGCGCCACCGGGAAAGGGCGAGCCTTATGGGGTCTTCGAGGACGTGTACGTCCCCCATGGCGCCGTCGACCACGTGGCCGTCCTCCACGACGGGCGCCGGGTCCCGGTGGCACCGGCCCAGGACACCGCAGTACTGGCGGACGTACCGGAACCCGCCTTGCCGCAGCCGCTCCCGCCGGGCCCCGCGCGCCGCGCCCCCCTCGGCCGGGTCGCCGGAGCCCGCAGCGGCGACAAGGGCGGCGACGCCAACGTCGGCGTGTGGGCGCGGACCGACGACGCCTGGCGCTGGCTGGCGCACGAGCTGACCGCGGACCGCTTCCGGGAGCTGATCCCCGAGGCCCGCGACCTGCCCGTCACCCGGCACGCGCTCCCCAACCTGCGCGCCCTCAACTTCGTCGTCGAGGGACTCCTCGGCGAGGGCGTCGCCGCCCGGCACCGCTTCGACCCGCAGGCCAAGGCGCTCGGCGAATGGCTGCGCGCCCGCCACCTGGACATCCCGGAGGTACTGCTGTGACGGTCCTGTCCTCCGCCCTGGACCCGGCCGACCCCGACCACCGGGCGAACCGCGAGGCCATGCTCGCCAAGCTCGCCGAGCTCGACGCCGAACACGCCAAGGCGCTGGCGGGCGGCGGCGAGAAGTACGTCGCCCGGCACCGAGGACGCGGCAAGCTGCTCGCCCGCGAGCGCGTCGAGCTGCTCCTCGACCCGGACACGCCGTTCCTGGAGCTGTCGCCCTTGGCGGCGTGGGGGAGCGAGTACACCGTGGGCGCCTCGCTCGTCACCGGCATCGGCGTCGTCGAGGGCGTGGAGTGCCTGATCACCGCCAACGACCCGACCGTGCGCGGCGGCGCCAGCAACCCCTGGTCGCTGAAGAAGGCCCTGCGCGCCAACGACATCGCGCTCGCCAACCGGCTGCCCTGCATCAGCCTGGTGGAGTCCGGCGGCGCCGACCTGCCCTCCCAGAAGGAGATCTTCATCCCCGGCGGCGCGATCTTCCGGGACCTGACCCGGCTGTCCGCCGCCGGCATCCCGACGATCGCCGTCGTCTTCGGCAACTCCACGGCCGGCGGCGCGTACGTCCCCGGCCTGTCCGACCACGTGATCATGGTCAGGGAGCGGGCGAAGGTGTTCCTCGGCGGACCACCGCTGGTGAAGATGGCCACCGGCGAGGAGAGCGACGACGAGTCGCTCGGCGGCGCCGAGATGCACGCCCGCACCTCCGGCCTCGCCGACCACTTCGCCGTCGACGAGCCGGACGCGCTCCGGCAGGCCCGCCGCGTCGTGGCCCGCCTCAACCACCGCAAGGCGTACGCCGACCCGCCCCTCGCCGAACCGCCGAAGTACGACCCCGAGGACCTGCTCGGCATCGTCCCCGGCGACCTCCGGACCCCCTTCGACCCGCGCGAGGTCATCGCCCGCGTCGTCGACGCCTCCGACTTCGACGAGTTCAAGCCGCTGTACGGGACGAGCCTGACGACCGGGTGGGCGACCCTCCACGGCTACCCGGTCGGCATCCTCGCCAACGCGCGGGGCGTCCTGTTCAGCGAGGAGTCGCAGAAGGCCGCCCATTTCATCCAGCTCGCCAACCAGCGCGACATCCCCCTGCTCTTCCTGCACAACACCACCGGCTACATGGTGGGCAGGGAGTACGAACAGGGCGGCATCATCAAGCACGGCGCCATGATGATCAACGCCGTCTCCAACTCGCGCGTCCCCCACCTGTCCGTCCTCATGGGGGCGTCCTACGGCGCCGGGCACTACGGCATGTGCGGCAGGGCCTACGACCCCCGCTTCCTCTTCGCCTGGCCCAGCGCCAAGTCCGCCGTCATGGGCCCGCAGCAGCTCGCCGGCGTGCTGTCCATCGTCGCCCGCCAGTCGGCCGCCGCGAAAGGACAGCCGTACGACGACGAGGCGGACGCGGCGCTGCGCGCCATGGTGGAGCAGCAGATCGAGGCCGAGTCGCTGCCCGTGTTCCTGTCCGGCCGGCTCTACGACGACGGCGTCATCGACCCGCGCGACACCCGCACCGTCCTCGGC
Organism: Streptomyces lancefieldiae; assembly: GCF_031845825.1. Lineage (NCBI taxonomy): Bacteria > Bacillati > Actinomycetota > Actinomycetes > Kitasatosporales > Streptomycetaceae > Streptomyces > Streptomyces lancefieldiae. Next base: position 6,873 of record NZ_JAVRFH010000038.1, read on the forward strand.
CTGTGCCTGTCGGCCGTCCACACCGCGCCCTACGAGGGTGCGCGCGGTGGCTTCGGCGTCTTCCGGATGTGAGGGGATCACCTTGATCAGCACTGTCCTCGTCGCCAACCGGGGCGAGATCGCCTGCCGGATCTTCCGCACCTGCCGTGAGTCGGGAATCCGAACGGTCGCCGTGCACTCGGACGCCGACGAGAACGCCCTCCACGCGCGCGTGGCCGACGCGGCGGTACGGCTGCCGGGGACCGCCTCCGCCGACACGTACCTGCGCGGCGACCTGATCGTGAAGGCCGCGACCGCCGCCGGGGCGGACGCCGTGCACCCCGGCTACGGCTTCCTCTCCGAGAACGCCGACTTCGCCCGCGCCGTCGTCGACGCCGGCCTGACCTGGATCGGACCGCCCCCGGAGGCGATCGAGGCGATGGCGTCCAAGACGCGCGCCAAGGAACTGATGGGCGTCGCCCCCCTGGACCACGTCACCGAGGCCGACCTGCCGGTCCTGGTGAAGGCGGCGGCGGGCGGCGGCGGACGCGGCATGCGCGTCGTACGGCGCCTCGCCGACCTGGAGGCCGAACTGACCGCCGCCCGCGCGGAGGCGGCGAGCGCGTTCGGCGACGGCGAGGTGTTCGTCGAGCCGTACGTGGTCGACGGCCGCCACGTCGAGGTGCAGGTCCTCGCCGACACCCACGGCACGGTGTGGGCGCTCGGCACCCGGGACTGCTCCCTGCAGCGCCGCCACCAGAAGGTGATCGAGGAGGCCCCGGCACCGGGCCTGACCGCATCGCTCACCCAGGACCTGTACGAGCAGGCCGTACGCGCCGCCCGCGCCGTCGACTACGTCGGCGCCGGCACCGTCGAGTTCCTCGTCGCGGACGGCAGGGCGCGCTTCCTGGAGATGAACACCCGCCTCCAGGTCGAGCACCCGGTCACGGAGGCGGTCCACGGCGTCGACCTCGTCGCCCTCCAGCTCCGGATCGCCGAGGGCCACGCCCTCGCGACCGACCCCCCGCGCGCGCGGGGCCACGCCGTCGAGGCCCGCCTGTACGCCGAGGACCCGGCGGCGGGATGGGCCCCGCAGACCGGACGCCTGCACCGCCTCACCGTCCCGGACGGCATCCGCCTCGACACCGGCTACACCGACGGCGACGACATCGGCGTCCACTACGACCCGATGCTCGCCAAGGCCGTCGCCCACGCCCCCACCCGCGCGGAGGCCGTCCGCCGACTCGCCGGAGCCCTGGAACGGGCGGCGATCCACGGCCCGGTCACCAACCGCGACCTGCTCGTCCGCTCCCTGCGCCACGAGGAGTTCACCTCCGCCCGCATGGACACCGGCTTCTACGACCGCCACCTGCCCGAACTGACCGCACCCGCACCCGACCCCCTCGCCCCGCTGGCCGCCGCCCTCGCCGACGCGTGTGCCGCCCCCCGCTCCCGCTTCGGCGGCTGGCGCAACCTGCCCTCACAGCCGCAGGTCAAGCGGTACGCCATGGCGGGGGAGGAGCACGAGGTCCGCTACCACCACACCCGTACGGGACTCGCCGCCGACGGCGTCCGTGTCGTGCACGCCGACGCCGCGCGGGTCGTCCTCGAAACGGGCGGCGTGCAGCACCGCTTCGAAGTCTCCCGCTACGGCGACCAGGTCCACGTCAACGCCACCGCCCTCATCGCCCTGCCCCGCTTCCCCGACCTCACCACCCCCCATGCCCCGGGCTCCCTCCTGGCCCCCATGCCGGGCACGGTCGTCCGCGTCGCGGAGGGCCTGGCGGACGGCGCCGCCGTCGAGGCGGGCCAACCGCTGTTGTGGCTGGAGGCCATGAAGATGCAGCACGTCATCGCGGCCCCGGCGAACGGCACGCTGGCGGAGTTGCCGGTGACGGAAGGACAGCAGGTGGAGATGGGGGCCCTCCTGGCCGTCGTGCAGGAAGCCGACCTATAGGGGCGCGGGGAACTGCGCGACCAGCCACGACGAACCTGCAGCCGAAGGAGCCACATGACCACCCTCATCGAATCCGAAGAGCACAAGGCCCTCCGCGAAGCGGTCGCTTCGTTCGCGAACAACCACCCCCGCACCCCCGGCACCGACAACAGGCCGTTCTGGCAGCAGGCCGCCAAGCTCGGCTACATAGGCGTCAACCTGCCGGAGGCATACGGCGGAGGCGGCGGCGGCATCGTCGAACTCTCCCTCGTCCTCGAAGAGATGGGCGCCGCCGGCAACCCCCTGCTGATGATGATCGTCTCCCCGGCGATCTGCGGCACGGTGATCGCCCGCTTCGGCACCGAGGCCCAGAAACGCGCATGGCTCCCCACCCTGGCCGACGGCAGCCGCCTGATGGCCTTCGGCATCACCGAACCCGACGCCGGCTCCAACAGCCACCGCATCACCACCACCGCCCGCCGCGACGGCACCGACTGGCTCCTCACCGGCCGCAAGGTCTTCGTCAGCGGCGTCGACATCGCCGACGCCACCCTCGTCGTCGGCCGCACCGAGGACGCCCGCACCGGCAGGCTCAAACCCTGCCTGTTCATCGTCCCCCGTGACACCCCCGGCTTCGGACGCCGGCAGATCGACATGGAACTGCAGGCCGCCGAGAAGCAGTTCGAGCTGACCCTCGACGACGTACGGCTGCCCGCCGACGCCCTCGTCGGCGACGAGGACGCGGGCCTCCTCCAACTCTTCGCCGGCCTCAACCCCGAGCGCATCATGACGGCGGCGTTCGGAATCGGCATGGGCCGCTACGCGCTCGCCCGCGCCGTCGAGTACGCCCGCGAACGCACCGTCTGGAAGACCCCCATCGGCGCCCACCAGGCCATCGCCCACCCCCTCGCCCAGGCGCACATCGACCTCGAACTGGCCCGCCTGATGATGCAGAAGGCGGCCCACCTCTACGACGCCGGTGACGACGCGGGCGCCGGCGAGGCCGCCAACATGGCCAAGTACGCCGCCGGGGAGGCCTGCGTGAAGGCCGTCGACCAGGCCGTGCACACCCTCGGCGGCAACGGCCTCACCCGGGAGTTCGGGCTCGCCTCGCTGATAACGGCGGCGCGCGTGGCGCGGATCGCCCCGGTGAGCAGGGAGATGATCCTCAACTACGTCTCCCACCAGACCCTGGGCCTGCCCAAGTCGTACTGATCCGGCGGTGCGTTGTGCGAGGAGGAAGCACGTGGTGACGGCACGACCGAACCCTTCGGAGGGCGGGAGCCCATGACCCCGACCGGCCTCGCCCGCGCCCGTGAACGCGGCGTCGAGACCCTCACCCTCGACTCCCCGCACAACCGCAACGCCCTCTCCGCCGCCCTCGTCGGCGACCTGGCCGACGCCCTCACCGACGCGGGTGAGGACCCCGGCGTCCGCGCCGTCGTCCTCACCCACACCGGCACCACCTTCAGCGCCGGCGCCGACCTGCACGACCCGCCCGACCCGGACGCCCTGGTCGCCCTGCTCCGGGGGATCGTCGAGCTGCCCAAACCGGTCGTCGCCCGCGTCGCCGGACACGTCCGCGCGGGCGGCCTCGGCCTGCTCGCCGCCTGCGACATCGCGGGCGCGTCCACCGCGTCGACGTTCGCCTTCACCGAGGTCCGCATCGGCGTGGCGCCCGCCGTCATCTCCCTGCCCCTCCTGCCGCGCACCGATCCCCGCGCCCTCGCCCGCTACTACCTCACCGGCGAACGCCTCGACGCCGCCGAGGCCACCCGGATCGGCCTGGTCACGGCGGCGGGCGACGACGTGGACGCCGTACTCGCGCCCGTCCTGGACGGTGTGCGCCGTGCCTCACCGCAGGGCCTGGCCGAGACGAAACGACTGCTCACGGCTAGGGTGCTGGAGGCCTTCGACCGGGACGCGGCCGATCTGACCGCGCTCTCGGCCCGGCTGTTCGCCTCCCCGCAGGCCCGCGAGGGGATGACGGCCTTCCTCGAACGACGGGATCCGGAATGGGTGGTGTGAGCGGCGCCGTGAGCACGGCCGACCGCGCGGAGCGCGTTCCCAAGCAGGACCGCAGCCGGGCCACCCGGCAGCGCCTCCTGGAAGCCGCCGTGGCCTGCCTCGCCGAACACGGCTGGGCCGGCTCCACGGTCTCCGTCGTCGCCGAACGCGCCGGAGTCTCCCGGGGCGCCGCCCAGCACCACTTCCCGACCCGCGAGGACCTCTTCACGGCGGCCGTGGAGTACGTCGCGGAGGAACGGTCCGTCGCCCTGCGGGCCCTGTTCCCCGACGGCGCCGCGGCGGCCGGCCGCCGGGCCGTGGTGTCCGCCCTGGTCGACCTCTACACGGGCCCGCTGTTCCGCGCCGCCCTCCACCTGTGGGTCGCCGCCTCCAACGAGGAGCAGCTGCGCGGCCGGGTGACCGAACTGGAGGCCCGCGTCGGCCGCGAGAGCCACCGCATCGCGGTCGACCTCCTCGGCGCCGACGAGACCCGCCCGGGCGTCCGCGAAACCGTCCAGGGCCTGCTGGACATGGCCCGCGGCCTGGGCCTGGCCAACCTCCTCACCGACGACGGGACACGCCGCGAACGGGTGGTCGAGCAGTGGGCCCGGCTGCTGGACGAGGCGCTGGACTGAAGCTCGTTCTTCTCAGGGGCTGAGCCGCTCCACCCGCCAGCCCCCGTCCGCCTCCGCCACGTAGCGCAGCCGGTCGTGCAGCCGGTTCTCCCGACCCTGCCAGAACTCCACCGCCCGCGGCGCCACCCGGAACCCGCCCCAGTGCGGCGGCACCGGCACCTGCTCGCCCTCCGGATAGCGCGCGGCCAGCTCGGCGTACGCGGCGTCCAGGGCGTCCCTGCCGGAAACCACCGACGACTGGACGCTGGCCCAGGCGCCCAGCTGGGAGCCGTGCGGCCGGGTCCGGAAGTACGCGGCGGTCTCGTCCCGCCCGGTCCGCCGCGCGACACCCGTGACGACGACCTGCCGGGCCATCGGATGCCACGGGAACAGCAGCGAGACGTGCGGGTTCTCGCCCAGCTCGCGCGCCTTGCGGGAGTCGTAGTTGGTGTAGAAGACGAAGCCCTGCTCGTCGAAGTGCTTCAGCAGCACCGTGCGGGAGCTGGGCCGGCCCTCGGCGTCGGCCGTCGAGACGACCATGGCGTTCGGCTCGAACAGCCCGCCCTCCGTCGCGGCCTGCTTGAACCAGCGCGCGAACTGCTCGACGGGCGTGGCGGCCAGCTCGCTCTCGGAGAGGCCCTCGGCCCGGTACTGCTTGCGCATCGACGCAAGATCGAAAGCCTCGGACGATGCAGACGACGCAGACGATGCGGAGGAGACGGAAGCGGGGACGGCGGGGACGGCGTCACGGTCGGTCACGCGGCCATCCTGCCGTATGCACGCCGCCCTCAGGCCGGATCCCCGGTGTCCTTGGTCACTGAGTGGCACTGAGTGCCGCGCCCCCTCCCCAATCGTGGCACTCAGGGATATCGTGCTGATCCCGGCCCGGTTGGATGACCGCCGACCGTACGGGGCATCACAGGGGGGACCGCCAGGACCGCGAGTCGACGACACGACCGTGGATCCGAGGGACCCGGCGGGCCCATGGCGGAGACCGCACAATCGCCGCACGGGTTCGCCGCCACACACCACGATCACGAGGAGCCGCCTGATGTCCGACTTCGTACCCGGACTCGAAGGAGTCGTCGCGTTCGAAACGGAGATCGCCGAACCCGACAAGGAGGGTGGCGCCCTGCGCTACCGCGGCGTCGACATTGAGGACCTCGTCGGCCACGTCTCCTTCGGCAACGTCTGGGGCCTGCTCGTCGACGGCGCCTTCAACCCCGGCCTGCCGCCCGCGGAGCCCTTCCCGATCCCCGTGCACTCCGGCGACATCAGGGTCGACGTCCAGTCGGCGCTCGCCATGCTGGCGCCGGTCTGGGGCCTCAAACCCCTCCTGGACATCGACGCCGAACAGGCCCGCGCCGACCTCGCCCGCGCCGCCGTCATGGCCCTGTCCTACGTCGCCCAGTCCGCCCGCGGCCAGGGCCTGCCCATGGTCCCGCAGCGCGAGATCGACAAGGCGCAGTCCGTGGTCGAACGCTTCATGATCCGCTGGCGCGGCGAGCCCGACCCCAAGCACGTCGCCGCGGTCGACGCCTACTGGACCTCCGCCGCCGAACACGGCATGAACGCCTCCACCTTCACCGCCCGCGTCATCGCCTCCACCGGCGCCGACGTCGCCGCCGCCCTCTCCGGCGCCGTGGGCGCCATGTCCGGCCCCCTGCACGGCGGAGCCCCCTCCCGCGTCCTGCACATGATCGAGGAGATCGAACGCACCGGGGACGCCGAGGCCTACGTCAAGAAGACCCTCGACGCCGGCGAACGCCTCATGGGCTTCGGCCACCGCGTCTACCGCGCCGAGGACCCCCGCGCCCGCGTCCTGCGCCGCACCGCCCGCGAACTGGGCGCCCCGCGCTTCGAGGTCGCCGAGGCCCTGGAGAAGGCGGCCCTGACCGAGCTCCACAACCGTCGCCCCGACCGTGTCCTCGCCACCAACGTCGAGTTCTGGGCCGCCATCATGCTGGACTTCGCCGAGGTCCCGGCCCACATGTTCACCTCGATGTTCACCTGCGCCCGCACCGCCGGCTGGTCCGCCCACATCCTCGAACAGAAGCGCACCGGCCGCCTGGTCCGCCCCTCCGCCCGCTACGTCGGCCCGGGCTCCCGCGACCCGCGCGAGATCGAGGGCTACGACGCCATCGCGAGCTGACTTCGCCACAGGGCCCCGAACACCACAGGGCCCCGAACACCACAGGCTCCGAACACCACAGGGCCCCGAAAACGCAGACGACCCGCGAGTCTGGTTCCTCCGGAGGAGGAGCCGGCCGGACGTACCGGCGACTCGCGGGTCGGGTGACTGCTCGGGATTGGGCCGGCTGCACGCGTCTGTCACGCGCTGGTCCGGCACCGCACTGAGTGTGGTGGCGGGCCGCTAGCCCGCAGTCACCTCACGCGTCCGGTATTCATACATCTGCCGAACCACCTCCCTTCTCGTGTACTGAACACCCTAGGAACTGGTCGGCCGCCGATCAATCGGTTTTTCCGACTCGATTCGCCGTCGATCTCCATGGACGCGTCCGCGCTGGTCACCTAGCGTTCCGCCCATGATGAATCGTCAGGGGGAGCCGTCGGGACCGGGGCTGCGGATCGAGGCCGTGGACGGCGACGCCATGGTGGAGGAGTGGCGGCACGTGCACAACGTGATCGTGCCGCCCGCCGCGATGTCCCTGGAGGAGGCGCGGGAGCGCAGCGCGCGCTACCGGCTGGAGAACGCCTATCTCGGGGACGTGCTCGTCGGCTGTTCCACCGTGCGCCCGCCCGAGGGCGAGGAACGGGTGGCGACCGTGATCGCCCGGGTACTGCCCCCGTTCCGGCGGTGCGGGATCGGTAGGGCGCTCTACGCGTCGGGGCTGGCGCACGCGCGCGTGCTGGGCGCCGGGGCGGTGGAGACCGTGGTGCTGGCGGCCAACGCCGACGGGCTGCGGTTCGCCGGGGCGCGGGGGTTCGCGGAGCGGGAGCGGTACGTGCTGGACGGCGAGAGTGACGAATGGGTCGGTCTGCGACTCGTCCCGCACCCGGCATGACGGGGGCGTATGCCGAGTTTCCGCAGTACAACGATTTCTGCAATCTTGCGGGAACCCGGTGTGCGGTGCATCACGTTCGAGTTGAATGAAGGCCAGTGAGCGAACCGACGTACGGTACGGCGGACGCAGCCTGCAGGGGGTCCAGGTGAGTGCTTCCCGGCGTAGTGGGACCACCGACGAGCTGGGGCCGGACGAGCCGGAGCAGCCCGAGCGGGACGGCGCGGACCTGTTGGCCGCGCTCCTCGACGGCATGGACGCCGCCCTGTGCGCCTTCGACGCGGACGGGGTCGTCACCCACTGGAACCGCGAGGCGGAGCGCATCCTGGGCTGGACCGCGGCCGAGGCCGTGGGGCGGCAGGGGTTCGCCGGGTGGGCGGTGCGCAGGGCGGACGCCGGGGAGGTCGAGGAGCGGCTGCTGTCCGCGATGCGGTCCCCGGGGCGGCAGGTGCACGAGTTCGCCCTGCTGACCAAGGACGGCGGACGGGTCCTGGTGCGTACGCAGTCCGCGGCCGTGCGCGGTCCCGACGGCAGGCCCGCGGGGGTGTACTGCGCGTTCAGCGAGGTGCACGCGCAGATCGACCTGGAGCGGTCCATCGCGCTGAGCGAGGCCCTGCTGGAGGACGCGAGCTGGGGTGTCGTGCTGGTGGACGCCGATCTGCGCCCCGCCGTCGTGAACGCCCACGCGGCGCGTGCGCTGGGGGCCGGGCGTACGTCCGTGCTGGGCCGCCCGCTGGGCGACCTGCTCACCCAGGGCGTCGAGGAGCTGGAGAACGCGCTGACGCACGTCCTCGCGGAGGGAGCGCCGCCCGCGCCCGCCGAGGTGTGGGTGCGGGTGCGCACCCCCGAGGGCGAGCGGCGCAGGTGCTGGCGCAGCGGGTTCGTGCGGCTGGCGTCGCCGCTCGCGGAGGAGCCGGTGCCGCTGGGCGTCGGATGGCTGTTCCAGGACGTCACCGAGGCCAAGCAGGTCGAGCAGGAGGCGGCGCTGCTGCGGTTCCGGGCCAACCAGTTGCACCGGGCGGCGCGGGCGGCGGCCGAGTGCGAGGATCCGGCGGAGGCGGCGGTCGTCCACCTGGACTTCGCGCTCGCCGGTTTCGCCGACCACGCCCTGATCGACCGGGTGGTGGGCGGGGCGGCGGCGGACACCGACGCGGCGGAGCCGGTCCGGCTGGTCCGGGTCGCGGCCACGCCGTCCGGCGCGCCGGGCCCGAGCGTGCCGACCGGGACGGCGGGGCTGCCGGTGCGGTACGGCGAGGGGCATCCGGCGGTGCAGTGCGTGGAGCGGGCGGGCTCGGTGCGGGCCAGCGCGGGGGTCAGGGCCGCGCCCGAGCAGGTACGCGAGTGGGCCGTGGCCCGGCAGTGGCCGGCGGACACGGTGCACGGGCTGTGCGCGGTGCTGCGCAGCCGGGGCCGGACGCTGGGGGCCGTGACGTTTCTGCGGGGCGCGGGCCGCAGCGCGTTCGAGCGGCCCGACGCGATGTACGCCGAGGACGTGGCCGCCCACATCGCGACGGCGCTGGACCTGGCCGGTGCGACGGACGCGAGGGAGACGCCGTAGCGGGGCCGCCGTGGGCGGGCGTGGGTCCGCGGCGGCCGGGTGACGCGGGTGGGCGGAGTGGCGGTGTCGGCCGGGGGAGCGGTCGTCCGTCGGGGGAGTCCGGTTCAGCGGCGGTAGAAGATCCGGTCCTGGTACTGGTCCAGCACGCGCCCGTTCCACTCGAGGCCGCCGTCCACGTTGCCCGAGCGCAGCAGCGGGGGTTCGATGCCGCGGTCGGCGAGGGTGGCGGCCGCCGTGGCCATCACGGCCTGGAGGAGGGCGCTGGTGACGACCGTGGAGGCGGGCGCGAAGGGCGCCGGGACGGTGTCGAGCGTGAGCTCGGCGTCCCCGACGGCGATCTTGGAGTCCAGGACGAGGTCGCAGTGGTCCTTGAGGAAGGTGCCGGACGAGTGCCGCGACGTCGTCTCGCGGGCGTACGCCACCGACGTCACGCCGATGACCTTCACGCCGAGCGAGCGGGCGTTCACGGCCATTTCCACGGGCAGGGCGTTGCGCCCGGAGAGGGAGACGACCACCAGTGTGTCGCCCGCGCGGAGGGGCGAGGAGTCGAGGACGGCCCTCGCCAGGCCGTCGACGCGCTCCAGGGCGGAGCCGAGCGTGGCCGGCATGACGTCGACGCCGACGACACCGGGCACGGCGAGCAGGTTCATCAGGGCGAGTCCGCCGGCGCGGTACACGACGTCCTGGGCGGCGAGGGAGGAGTGGCCGGCGCCGAAGGCGAAGAGCCGGCCGCCGTCCTGCACGGTGTCGGCGAGCAGGACGCCGGCCGCCTCGATGGCCCCGGCCTCCTCGTCGCGGACGCGTCGCAGCAGGTCGATCGCCGCGTCGAGGAACTGGCCGGCGGGCTTGCGGTCGCTCATGCGGTGCCCCTTCGGTGTGGCTGCGTCGCGGATCACCGTGCGGTCTGGACCAGCGTGGTGTCAATACGACGGGCGGGCCGCGTCGGCGGTACCGGTGGCCGGAACGCGCGGCCCGGGCGGCCGGGTGGTCGCGGCGAGGCACGGTTGTCAGTGGTATGCGTCAGAATTGAATCCAGGGCCAGCGCACGCGCCGGTGGGCCGTAGCCTCCGGCAATCTCATCGAGGGGCATGTATGTCCGGACTGATCGACACCACGGAGATGTATCTCCGCACCATCCTCGAGCTGGAGGAGGAAGGTGTGGTCCCGATGCGCGCCCGGATCGCCGAGCGGCTCGACCAGAGCGGCCCGACGGTCAGCCAGACGGTGGCGCGCATGGAGCGCGACGGTCTGGTGTCCGTGGCGGCCGACCGGCACCTGGAGCTGACCGACGAGGGCCGTCGGCTGGCCACGCGTGTGATGCGCAAGCACCGGCTCGCGGAGTGCCTGCTCGTCGACGTGATCGGCCTGGAGTGGGAGCAGGTGCACGCCGAGGCGTGTCGCTGGGAGCACGTGATGAGCGAGGCCGTGGAGCGCCGCGTGCTGGAGCTGCTGCGGCACCCCACGGAGTCGCCGTACGGCAACCCGATCCCGGGCCTGGAGGAGCTGGGCGAGACGGACGGCGCGCACCCGTTCCTGGACGAGGGCATGGTGTCGCTCGCCGACCTGGACCCGGGTCTGGAGGGCAAGACGGTCGTCGTGCGCCGTATCGGCGAGCCGATCCAGACGGACGCGCAGCTGATGTACACGCTGCGCCGGGCGGGTGTGCAGCCCGGCTCGGTGGTGAGCGTGACGGAGTCGCCGGGCGGCGTGCTGGTGGGCAGCAGCGGCGAGGCGGCCGAGCTCGAGTCGGAGGTCGCCTCCCACGTGTTCGTCGCCAAGCGCTGAGCGTCGCCGTGCGCTGAGTGCCGCCATTCTCCGAGGGCCGCCAAGCGACGCTGCCGGGATTCTGTGCGCCGAACCGCAACGCCCGCACGCCTCGCGTGCGAGGCTGCGCCGTGAGGCGTATGGCGTGCGGGCTCTTGGCCGTGGGCGGGCGGTGACGGCCCCGGTCGGAGAGGTGGTGGGCGTGGCGGAGAGATGGAGAGGGCCCCGGCGCGATGTGGCGCCGGGGCCTGTCCTCCCCTGTGCTGACCCGGAGCCCCGAGCTCTCAGGGTCAATCCCCTCGGACCGTTTTCCCCGAGCGGTCCGCCTCCCGTTGGAGATCTCCCCCCGGTGGCGACGATCAATCCCTGAGGGGTGTCACTCGAATGAGCGGTGTTGCTCACCGATACGGCCGTTTCGAATAGGCATTCGATAGGCTGCGGGTGCCGTCTCCGGCCGTGAGTGCGACGGCGACACGGCGAGCAGGACAGGCACGGCAGGCAGGACACGGTTCACAGGACCGGTCGGCCCGAGAGGGCGACGGTCCGAGCGGAGCTTGGGGGTGCCAGACCTATGGCGCGGCGCATCGACGTGACCGGCGCGGGCGGCGTACGCCTCGCCGCCTGGGAGTTCGGCGACCCACCCAAGACCGACACGTACGACCAGGACCAGCACGACACGCCTCTCGGCCACGGGGCCGGTGGCCTGCCGGGCGTGCTGTTACTGCACGGCCTGATGGGCCGCGCCTCGCACTGGGCCGCCACGGCCCGCCGGCTCTCCGCCCGCCACCGGGCCGTCGCCCTCGACCAGCGCGGCCACGGCCGCAGCGACAAGCCCCCGCGGGCCTCCTGCACCCGGGAGGCCTACGTGGAGGACGCCGAGGCCGCCCTGGAGCAGCTCGGCCTCGGCCCGGCCGTCCTCGTCGGGCACGCCATGGGTGCGCTGACCGCCTGGCAGCTCGCCGCCCGACGCCCCGATCTGGTCCGCGGTCTGATCATCTGCGACATGCGGGCCTCCGCGCTCGGCGCCGCCTCGCGGGACGTCTGGGCCGAGTGGTTCCGCGCCTGGCCGGTCCCCTTCGCCACGCTCGCCGACGTGCGCAAGTGGTTCGGCGAGGACGACCCGTGGGTGGAACGGCCGAATCCGGCCCGCGGCGAGTTCTACGCCGAGGTGATGGCCGAGTCCCCGGACGGCTGGCGGCCCGTCTTCGAGCCGGAGCAGATGCTCAGGTCCCGCGAGACCTGGGTCCACGACGCCCACTGGGAGGAACTGGCCCAGGTGCGCTGCCCGACCCTGGTCGTCCGCGGCCTGGACGGCGAGCTGGGCCGCGCCGAGGCGCAGGAGATGGTCCGGGTGCTGCCGTGCGGCCAGTACGCGGAGGTCGCCGACGCCGGCCACCTCGTCCACTACGACCAGCCGGAGGCGTGGTGGGCGGCCATCGAGCCCTTCCTGGACGGCCTCCGGGAGAGCTGACCCCGGCGCCCGGAACCCGAGGCCGGCCGTCAGGCAGCGGAGTGGTGCCGTACGGCACTCGCGGCGACCTCCGACGCCATCCCTCCCGCCTTTCCCGTCCCCTCCGCCGCGTCCCCGCCCGTCACCGTCAGGAAGGCCACCGCGCCCACCGCGACCAGCAGGACCGCGAGCAGGCACCACCGGCGGGCCGTGTGCAGGGCGGCGCGGAACTGCCAGACGTGGGCCATGGCGAGCAGCCAGCGCACGAAGGGGTCCGTGCGCGCCACATTGGCCCGGGCCCGCCCCAGATGGTGCCGGAGCAGCTCACGCCGGGCGGGGTCGGTTTCGGCGGCCAGCATGCGCTGGACCTTCGCGGCGACGACCCGGTGGCGCAGCAGGTCGTCCACGCCGGTGGCCGCGGCGCCGAAGAAGTCGGCGGGGGAGGCGTCGATCATCTGCCGCAGGCCGCGCAGCGCCGGGGAGGCGAGCGTGGCCGTGGTGGTCACCGGGGGCACCAGCACCCGGCTGACCTGCCACACGGCGAGGCTCACCCCGGCCAGCGCGACGACCAGGGCGGCCCCGGCGACCAGCGCCTCGCCGAGCCCGTGCACCTTTCCGACGGCCACCAACGGGCCGCCGCCGACGAGTGCGGCGCCGACCGCGCCGAAGGCGCCGATCATCCAGCGTGCCGCCGCGCGCAGCTCCGGTACCGCGTCCAGGGGTGGGGGCAGCGCGTCGAAGGGCGTGCCCTGCGTGCCCGGTTCCGGGGCCGGTGGCGAGGTCACCGTGTGTCGTCCTCGCGGTTCACCGCGTTCGGCGGGCCGTGGTCCTCGGGCACGTCCGGGTACGGCACCCACGCGGTGCCGTCTTAGAACTCCAGTACGCCGTCGATGCCGAGCCGCACGTCGTTGATCTCCGGCTCCTCCTCCATGTGCCGCAGTATGGCAGCCGGGGCCGACACCCACTCAGCGCCCGGCGAAGCAGGGGCAGTTGGAACCTCCTGGGCCATCCGCCGGGTCGGCTGTCTGGCGGGTCTGGCGGGTCTGGCGGGACTGGCGGGTCTGGCGGGGCTGCCGGGTCTGGCGGGGCTGCCGGGACTGTCGGGGCTGTCGGGGCTGCCGGGGCTGCCGGGGCTGCCGGGTCAGCCAGGTCCGCTGGGGCTGTCGGGGCTGCCAGGTCCGCCGGGGCCCTCCGTGTCCTCGAGGTCGGCGACGCTGTGCAGCAGGGCCGTCACCATCGCCCGCTGTGCCGGGTCGCGGAGCCGTGCGGCGAGGGCGGGGTCGCGGTGGCCGGCGAGGATTTCCGTCAGGGCCGGGGCGAGCGGGGCGAGGAGCGGGTCGGCGCGGAAGCCGTCGAGGGCCTCGCGGGTGGCCGCGGCGGTGCCCGAGTCGCCCGCGGCGGCGCCGACCAGGTTGCCGAGCACCAGCCCGAGGTGCATGACGGACCAGAACCATCTGGCCACGCTCGCCCCTCAACCGGTGGATGCCGACGGTGTCGCCCTGGACTACTCCCCGGTCTTCCCCGCCTCACCCCTTGCCGACCGCCGTGAGAATCCCGGGCGCCGACCCGCCGTCCTCGGCGCCGGCCCGACGGGTCCGACGAACCCGCCCGCCGGCGACCCGAGTTCGACGCCGCCCCCGGCGACCCGCTGCCCGAACCGCTTCCAGGGCCCTTGCGTACGTACGGCGCCGGGAGTCACCGCGTCTCCCTCCGTCACCTTCGAACCGCACGGGGGAGAGAGGCGCCCCGGCAGGGGGCGCGGGACTGTGCCGTCGTGCGGCGCGGCGGCGTGGGTGCGAAGGCGCCCCTAACGATCGCGACCGCACGCGTACGCCAACGGCGAGATCAACTCCTCCACGTCCGGCAACCACCGGTTCGCCGGCGTCGGCCGGCAGGCCCACTGCACGGCCCCCCGGGTCCCGTACCGGGTGGGCGGCGCGGCCACGTACGTTCCCTCCCCCCACACGGCCAGGTCGAGGGACAACGGCGCCCACCCCAACCGCCGCACCAGGTCCGGCACTTTCGCCGCCGCCCCCGGAAGGACGAAGAACCGCATCCGCCGGTCCGGCGACAGCGTCACCGGCCCGAGCGTCAGTTCCATCCGCTCCATCCGGGCCAGCGCCAGGAAACCCGCGGTCTCGGGCACGTCGATCGCGTCGAAGGTCCGGCCCGTGGGCAGCAGGATCGACGCCGTCGGCTGCTGCTGCCACATCCGGCGGGCGACGCTCGCGCTGCCCGTCGCCTGCGTCGCCCAGTCCTCGTGCGCCGGGTGTGCGCCCGGGGCGGCGCACGCCGGGTCCCCGCAGGAGCAGCGCTGCACTCCGTCGGCGGCCTCCAGCCAGGTGCCGGGGAACACGTCCCAGTGGCGCTCCTCGGCATAGCGGACGGCGGTCTCCAGCAGCGATGCGCCACGCTGCTGCGGGATCTGAGCGGCTTCGGTGCCGGGGATGGTCTCTTCCACGTGGAACTCAACTCCCGTGCTCAACCGGGGTTACGGGGGTTGCGCGCGCGGGGGAGGAGCATCGATTCCGCATTCGGGGCGCATGGGTGCATATGTGGGGGCGCGCGGGAGGATCCGCCGCGGGAGCCGGGTAGTCACGTCTGGGGCCGGCAACGGCCGTTACCCCGGCAATCTTCGCAAGCTTCGCAAGGCTCGCATTGTCGGCACTTCGACGGGGCACTGATCTTCACGGCAGGACCTTCTCGTCCGCCGGGACAGCTTCGAACCGCAAGAGACCGCATGGGGGTACGCCATGGCCGCAAGGCCTCTCGTCGCGCGGCAGCCGAACGAACGACTGCAGGCGCTCATTCAGGAAGCGGGCTGCTCGAACGCGGGCCTAGCCCGCCGGGTCAACATGTGCGGCGTCGAGCACGGCCTCGACCTGCGGTACGACAAGACGTCCGTCGCCCGCTGGCTGCGCGGACAGCAGCCGCGCGGCCGGGCCCCGGCGATCATCGCCGAGGCGCTCGGACGCAAGCTCGGCCGCACGGTCACGATCGACGAGATCGGCATGGCCAACGGCAAGAACCTCGCGTCGGGCGTCGGCCTCCAGTTCTCGCCGACGGTACTGGGGGCCATCGAGCAGGTCTGCGAGCTGTGGCGCAGCGACGTCGGACGCCGGGACTTCCTGTCCGGCTCCTCCGTCGCCGCCTCCGCGCTCGTCGAACCCAGCCGCGACTGGCTGATCTCCGCCCCCGACCCCCAGGTGTCGCGTGCGGCCGGGCCGAGGGTGGGCCGGTCCGACGTGGCGGCCGTGCGGGCGACGACGCAGGCGCTGGTGGACCTGGACCACCAGTACGGCAGCGGGCACGTGCGCCCGGTGGTCGTGCACTACCTGAACAGCGTCGTCTCGGGACTGCTCGGGGGCTCCTACCGGGAGGCGGTCGGACGCGAACTGTTCGCCGCGGTCGCCCGGTTGACCGAGCTCGCCGGATACATGGCCGTCGACACCGGGCAACCGGGCCTCGCCCAGCGGTACTACATCCAGTCGCTGCGGCTCGCGCAGGCGGCCGGCGACCGCGGGTACGGCGGGTACGTCCTCGCCGCGTCCATGAGTCACCTGGCCGCGCAGCTCGGAAACCCGCGCGAGATCGCGCAGTTGGCGCGTGCGGCGCAGGAAGGGGCGCGGGGGCGGGTGACGCCGCGCGCCGAGGCGATGTTCCACGCGGCCGAGGCGCGCGGTCACGCGCTGCTCGGCGACGTGCGGGCGGCCCACGAGGCGGTCGGACGGGCGGTCGGTGCCATGGAGGCGGCCGACGCGGCCTCCGGGGACGACCCGGTGTGGATCAGCCACTTCGACGAGGCCTACCTCGCCGACGAGTTGGCGCACTGCCACCGGGACCTCGGGCAGGCCGACGCGGCGGCGCGGTACGCGCGGCAGGCCCTGGACGGACACCCCGAGTCGCGGGCGCGCAGGCGGGCCATCGGGCATGTGGTGCTCGCCACCGCACAGGTGCAGCAGCGCGAGGTCGAGCAGGCCTGCAACACCGCGACGAAGGCCGTGGAACTCCTCGAGACGCTGCGCTCGAACCGGGGCGCCGAGTACCTGGAGGACTTCCAGGCGCGGCTGGAACCGTACCGGGAGGAGGCGGTGGTCAGGGAGTTCGGGGCGCGGCTCGACCTGCGGACGGCCGCGTGAGGGGCCGGGCCGGCGGAACGTGAACGGGCCGGAGAACGCGGCACGGTGAGGGGGAAGGGGTGTCAACAGCGTGTCGCGGCCCGGTTTTGTTACCGCGGTCACAGGGAAAGAGGTGACGCCCCCCTGCGGCGTGGCAGTGGACTCCGGGGACCCGGTAGCGTGAGCCGACGATTCCGAAGGTCCCCCATTCATTGGAGTCCCGGTGACGCAGAGCGGACAGGGCGAGGAGCCCTCGGCGCGGCAAGCGCGCGAAGGCATCGTGCTGCCCTCCGACGGTGGCGAGCCCTTGCTGCCCGGCCCGGCGGGCGGCCCCGTCGGCCCGCAGGCCGGCCGGCCCGCGCCCGCCTCGGCGCCGCCCGGCGGCCAGGCCTGGGACCGGCCGTGGGGCCCCGACCGGCAGCAGAGCCCGGCCACGGGCCAGGGCTGGCCCACGCAGTCCGGCGGCCAGCCCTGGGGGTCCCCGGACGCCGACGGGCAGCCCGCCACGCAGGCCTGGCCCGTCCAGGGCGGCCCGGCCCAGGCACCCGGCGCCCTGCCGCCCCAGGCAGGCCCGGGCCCGCTGCCCCCGGAGGGCGCGCCCGCCCCAGCGTACGGCGCACCGGCCGACGGCCAGGCCTACGGCGCTCAGCCGTCGTACCCGCAGTACGGCCAGGCGCCCGCCCCCCGGCCGTCGGCGCCCCTGCCGCCCGCCGACCAGGGCGCCACCCAGTACCTGCCGCCGGTCGGCGCGCCGGCGGACGAGGGCGCGACGCAGTACATACCCCCCGTGGGGCCGGGGGCGCTGCCTCCGGAGAGACCCGCGGAGACGCACGCCGAGTCGACCCAGTTCCTCGGCCGGGCCCCGCAGTACCCCCCGCAGCCCGCGGCCGGGCAGCAGTACGCCCCCGCCGCGCCCGGGCACCAGCCCGTCCCCGCCGCGCCCGTCCCGAACCCCGACGCAGAGGCGACGCAGTACATCGCGCCCGTGCCCGGTGGTCCCGCCGCGGGCCCGTACGGCGCGGTGCCCGGCGGTGACGAGGGGCGGCAGCCGCCCGCCGAGTTCGACAACCTCTTCCGCAGCGCGCCGGGAGCCGACGCCCCGGCCTCGGCCACCCAGCAGCTGCCCCGCTTCGACGAGCCGCAGCCCCCGCACCCCGCCGACCGGTCCGGGTACGCCCCGCAGGGGCCGGGCGGTGACGGAGGCAGGCGGCGCGGCGGATACGACGACGGCGGCGGCCGGGGTGGCCGCGGCGGCCGGTCCGGTTCGCGCGTGCCGCTCTTCGCGGCCGTCGGTGTCGCCATCGCCGTCGTCGGTGTCGGCGCCGGGGCGATGATGGCCGGGGGCGGCGAGGAGGACAAGGGCGGCAACCGGACCGTGTCCGCCACGGCCCCCGCCTCCGAGTCCGCGTCGGCCTCCGCCCCGCCGTCCGTGGACCCGGTCCGGCAGCAGGCCGTCGAACTGGACAAGCTGCTGGCCGAGAGCGGCACCGGCCGGACCACGGTGATCAACGCCGTGGCCGACGTGAAGTCCTGCGACAACCTGCCCCAGGCGGCCAAGGACCTGCGGGAGGCCGCCAAGCAGCGCACCGGGCTGGTCACCAGCCTCTCCAAGCTGTCCGTGGACAAGCTGCCGCAGCACACCGAGCTGACCACCGCCCTCACCAAGGCGTGGCAGGCCTCGGCGTCGGCCGACAACCACTACGCGGCCTGGGCCGACCAGACGGCCGGCAAGAAGGGGTGTCAGAAGGGCAAGGCCCGCTCCACCAGCCAGCACCAGGCCGGGAACAAGGCGAGCGGCACGGCGAGCAAGGAGAAGGCCACGGCCGCCAAGCTCTGGAACGCCATCGCCAAGCAGTACGGACTGACCGAACGCGGCCCGACCCAGCTGTGACCCGCCGGGCGGGCCGCCCGGCGTGCCTCGCGTGCGGGCCCGGCCCGGCCTGCTCCACGTGCCGGACCCGTCGGGTCCGGGGCTGATCCCCCGCGCCGGGTCCCGGGTGGTCCGGCCGGCGCCTGCCTCAACCCGCGCCCGGCCGGGCGCGGGTCAGGCCACGTCGGCGCCGCGCAGGATGCGTGTGGTGTCCACGGTGTCCTTGCGGGCCGACACCAGCCGGCCCTGCCGTACGACCTGGAGGGTGACCTCGGTGTTGACCAGGCGCGGGAAGCCGACCGAGGCCAGCTTGTCCGCGAACGTCCACTGGAGGGGCGGCGTGAGTCCCCCCGTGCCGACCTCCAGCCCGCCGTCGACGGCCCGCCTGACGGTGCCGGCGCTCACCTCGCCGTCGCCGAGCGACTCGACGACCCGCTTGAGGACGGTGTACGCGATCCAGGTCGTCTGCACCCCGGCGTCCGCCGCGTCGACGCTGTTGTCGCCGAACGCCTCCGCCTCGATCACCTTCTTCATCCCGTCCCAGGCCGGGTCGCTCACCGCCGGGTACCAGCCGGTGACGTACGCGCCCTCGTAGGGCCCGGCCGCCCCGCCGCTCGCGTTGACCGTGGTCTGGTCGACGCTGCCGAGCACGGTCGCGGTCCGCACCTCGGGGTGGTCCGCGCGGTCCCGCCGGAAGGAGTCCATGAAGGTGCCGGTGCGGTCCCCGAGGACGGGCACCACGCACCCCGGTTCCACCGGGTCGGCGGTCGCCCGCTCCAGCGCCTGCCCGGACTGGTCGTCGTACTCGGTGGCGTCCTCCGCCGCCCGCTGGTCGTGGGCCCGCGCGTGCCGGCCCGAGGTCAGCCCCGAGTCGAGCAGCACGGGAAGCGGGTCGCCCGCGATGGTGTCGGGGCGGACGAGGACGACGGGTCCGCAGGAGTCGGCGAGCACGCTGCCGAGGCCGGCCAGCAGCGCGGGCTGGCCGCCGTTGACCGGGTAGGACAGGGGGCTGGTGAACTCCGTGTTGGTGATGCCGTACCCGCCGATGTACGGGATGCCGGCGCCCTCCAGCACCGGGAAGAACGAGTCGGCGTGCTGGCTGTAGGAGCCGACGACGGCGATCGCGTTCTCCTTGGCGGCGCGGCGGGCGCACTTCGCGGCGGTGACGCCGTCGTTGTGGTCGTTGCAGGTCAGGACGTTGAGCTTGCGGCCGTTGAGGCCGCCGTTGGCGTTGACCCAGCGGGCGTACGCACGCGCGAGGGCGGGCATGCCGGGCTTGTTGGTCGCGCCCGTGTCCTCGGGCGCCCAGGTCATGACGGTGATCGGGTCGTCCCCGGAGCCCCCCGTGGCACCGGGGACGACCCCGCAGCCGGCGGTGAGCGACACACACGCCACCAGCGCGCCCGCGGACAGCGCACCGGTACGGGTGGTCCGGGAGCGGCCGCGGAGGCCGCGGAGGAAGGTGCTGCGGGTGGGTCGCCTGCCGGTCATGTGCCCGCACGATTCCGTCACACGGCCAACCACGCGGTGACCTGCGGTCAACGCGTGGTGACGCGGGGGTGAATTGCGGGGGCCGGTGTGCCGGGGACGGAGGGGAACGTACGATCGATGACCGTGCAAGGTTCGGAGAACTCTTCCCGTCGCGGCCGTCGCTCCTCCACCATGGGCGGCATGCCACTCAACGACATGCCGTGGTGGCGCTGGCGCAGCAATGTGCGCTCCGCGCTGCACATGCTCTCCGCCCCCGCCTTCCAGCGGGACGTCTGGCTGGCCGGTGTGGACGGCTACGGCGACGTCACCGACGCGGTGTACCGGCTGGTGGAGGACACCTGGCTGGACCACTGGTCCGCCGAGAAGTACGTGGGCACGGTCTTCCGTGACTCGCAGGAGGCGGCCCTCGTCGACACCGCCGTGCTGCGCGTCCTGCGGATCATGCACCAGGTCGGGCCGGACGCGCCGGTGCACGCGTACCTCGACCACGCGGACTGGCCGGAGGCGGTGCGGGCGGCGCGGGACGCGCACCTGCGGCTGGCCACCGGCGACGGCGACGATCCGGAGGCGGAGCCGCGCTCGCTCGAGGTGCTGCGGATTCTGACCCGGTCCGCCTGACGGGACGCCCGCCGGAACAGGGGTCGGATATGGGACCCTGTCCTGCATGAACGAGCAGTCCTCCCCGGCCGCCCCCTCGGCCGCCGCCCCGGCCGACCAGTACGTCCTCACCCTGTCCTGCCCCGACAAGCAGGGCATCGTGCACGCCGTGTCGAGCTACCTGTTCATGACCGGCTGCAACATCGAGGACAGTCAGCAGTTCGGCGACCACGACACGGGACTGTTCTTCATGCGGGTCCACTTCACGGCCGAGGCGCCGGTGACCGTGGACAAGCTGCGCGCCAGCTTCACGGCGATCGGTGACGCCTTCCACATGGACTGGCAGATCCACCGGGCCGACGACAGGATGCGCATCGTCCTCATGGTCAGCAAGTTCGGGCACTGCCTGAACGACCTCCTGTTCCGGTCCCGGACCGGCGCGCTGCCGGCGGAGATCGCGGCGGTGGTGTCCAATCACACCGATTTCGCCGAACTGGTGGGGTCCTATGGCATCCCCTTCCACCACATCCCGGTGACGAGGGACACCAAGGCGGAGGCCGAGGCGCGGCTCCTGGAGATCGTGCGCGAGGAGAACGTCGAACTCGTCGTACTGGCCCGCTACATGCAGGTCCTCTCGGACGACCTGTGCAAGCAGCTCAGCGGCCGGATCATCAACATCCACCACTCCTTCCTGCCGAGCTTCAAGGGTGCCAAGCCGTACCACCAGGCGCATGCGCGGGGCGTGAAGCTGATCGGCGCGACCGCGCACTATGTGACGGCCGACCTCGACGAGGGGCCGATCATCGAGCAGGAGGTCGAGCGGGTCGGCCACGACGTCACGCCGGACCAGCTGGTCGCCATCGGGCGGGACGTGGAGTGCCAGGCGCTGGCGCGGGCCGTGAAGTGGCACGCCGAGCGGAGGATCCTGCTGAACGGGCGGCGGACGGTGGTGTTCGCGTAGGGCTCGGCCCGCCCGCGGAACCGCGATCCGCCCCTACATCCGGCTCAGACTCGCCGCCGCGAACAGCACGTCCCTGATCGCCTCCCGATCGCCCACCTGGCCCGCCGCCGCCTCCGCGGGAGGCACACGGCCCGCGGCCAGCCGGCAGAACTCCACGCTGTCCAGGGCGACATGGGCCACCTCGTGGTCGGCGGAGCCCACCGCGCCCGGTGAGTCCAGCGGGATGAGCCACTCGCCGCCGCCCGAGCCCTCGATCTCCAGCCGCAGACTGCGGCCCGGCTCACCCGCCTCGACCAGACGCGGTCGGGCGCCGTGCGCGGCCAGTCCGGCGCGGCGACGCTCGGCCAGTACGCCCGGCAGCATCCGGGCCGCGAGGTCGACCATGAGGTTCAGGTGGCGTGCGGAGGGCGGCTCGTACGGGTAGTCCACCGCCTCGGCGATGTCCTCCGCGTGCACCCAGCACTCGAACGCCCGGTCCACCATGGCGTCGTGCAGGGGCAACGCGAAGTCGCCGTACGGGACCGGCATCCGGCCCGCGCCGCCACCGGAACCGCCCGTGCTGCCGGTGAACGCCACCGTGCGGACGATGTCGTGGCTCTGCTCCCGCCACGGAGCCCGCACCGCGCGGGTCGGCGGGTAGTGCGAGGCGCGCCAGTAGGCCTCGGTGCGGGCCGCCGGCGCGGGGACCGGCGCGGTGATCTCGCCCAGTGGATCGGCGAGACCCAGGGCGACCGCGACCAGCCCGTCGACCGACAGCAGGTGTGCGATGACCCCGGCGACGGTGGTACGGCGACTGGCGGTGCCGTCCGCCTCGAACCAGCGCAGCCTCACCGGCGCGTGCCACTCGGCGTCCCCGATGTCCTGCGGCAGCGCGTCCAGCCGCGCCGTCTCGGCGTCGTACGGCGTGGCCCACCCGGGCACCGGGATGCGCGGCGGCCGCCGCTCCAGGCAGCCCCGCAGGACACGGGTGCGCAGGGCGGGGTCCAGGTCGAGGCTCTCCGGGCGCTGGAGCAGCCCGACGGCCTCGCGCAGCCGCAGGGCCTCGTCGGCGCAGGCGTCGCACGCGCCGAGGTGCTCCTCGACGGACGCCGCCTCCTCCGGCGAACAGGCGGCCAGTGCCCAGGCTCCGAGCAGCGACGTCAGCACGTGGTGCTCCAACGCGAGCGGCGCGACCGGGGGCGGCGGGTCGGGCAACGACCACCCACCGTCCTCGACGGGGGCCCGCGGAAGCGGTATGCGCGGTGCCCGGCCCGGCCCGGAGCGCGGCATCACTCCGCCGGGGCCGCCCGGTCCGTTGCGGGTCGCTCCGCCGGGGGCGTCCGGCTCGGCGGGGGCGACAGGTCTGCCCGAGGCGCCCGGTTCGGCGTGGCCCGCGGGCGCGTCATGCGTGCCGGGCCGGTCGGGGCCTGCACCGTTGCGGGATGCCGGGTCGGCGGGGGCTTCCGGGCAGCCGGGGTCGCCCGGTTCGCCGTGGCGCGCCGGGTCGTCGGGGTCGTCGGGGCCGTCCGGCCCGTGGTGCTGTGCCGGGCCGGCGGGGGCGGTCGGTGACTCGCCGCCGGTGTGGTCCGGACTCCCGTTGCCGGCGGGGGCGTCGCGGTGCTCGTCCTCGTCGTACGCCCCGCTCATGCCGCACCCCCGTATTCGGGCGGCGCCCCGGGGGCCTGCGGTGATCCGGCGTCGCGGGCGGTGGAGAGCAGTTGGAGGCCGAGGCGGAGGCGGCGGCGGGCCTCGTCCTCCGTGACGCCGAGGTCGGCGGCGGTCTGGCGGTAGTCGCGGCGCTGGAAGTAGGCCAGCTCCAGGGCGGCGCGCAGGGGAGCCGGCATGGACTGGACGATGTAGTCGGCGCGGGCGGCGACCGAGGCGTGGCGCACCTTGCTCTCCAGTTCCTCGGTGGTGCCGGGGCCGCCGCGCGCGAGGGCGGCCGTCTCGGTGGCGCGCAGCCGCCGCACGGCCAGGCGGTGGGTCAGCGTGGCGATCCAGGTGCGCAGCGGGCCCTGCCGGGGGTCGTAGGCGTCCGGGTGCTCCCAGACGTGCGCGAAGACGTCGCGCGTGATGTGGTCGGCGGCCCGTTCGTCACCGAGCACGCGGTGCGCGAGACCGTGCACGAGCGACGCGAACCGGTCGTAGAGCTCGCCCAGGGCGGCCGCCTCTCCGCGTGCGAGCCGCTGCTGCATCTTGCGGTCCCAGGGCAGCGGTACGTTCCTCTTCGCCATGCGGTCCCTCCACCCCCCTGTCCGGCCCCCGTGTTCGGCCACCACCTCCCCGAATGTAGTCGGCACGTCCGACAGTGCACTCCCCTTTGTGCCAATACGCGCCCCCGACGGTCCGCAGGTGATAAGCGCCCCCCTACTCTCTATCGTGCGGCCGGATCCGATCGAACAGGATCGAAACCGTCTGAAACAAGCCGCTTCCGGCCCGCCTCCGTTTCCCGTCGCGTGTTTGCGGGAACGGCCGGTGGGCAGGCGCGCGCCCAAGAAGCGTAATCACGGCTTCCGTTTTGGGTGAATCCGAACGTTCCGACGAATGAAGGGCATGGTGGTGACGCTCAAAGTGACCGGCGGCGGGCAGGGCGAGTGGGCCGTGCTCCAGGTGTCGGGCGAACTGGACCTGGTGACGTCACCGGTGCTGCGGCAGCGCGTGCACGACGAGGTGGCCGAGGGGCGGCACAGCCTTGTCCTGGATCTCTCCGAGGTCCTGTTCTGCGACTCCAGCGGGGTCGGCGTGCTCATCGCCGCCCGCCGGCTGATCCGCTCCTGCCAGGGCCGGCTGCGCCTGATACTGCCGGCCCAGGGAGCCGTCGACGGCTCCCACGTCAACCGCGTACTCGGCGCGCTGGGGGTGCGCCGGCTCTTCGACGTCCACCCCGACCTGGCCTCGGCGACCGGCGACGAGCCGCGCCCGCTCTCCGCGTAGATCCCGCCCGGGACCGCGTCCGGCGTCGTACGCTCCGAGCGAGACGTACCCACCGACACCGAAACGTGAGGCGGCCGGAGAAAAGATGGTCAACAGCGAGTACGGGCGCCAGATCGCCGCGCGGTTCGCCACCTTCGACCAGGACGGCAACGGCTACATCGACCGCGCGGACTTCAGCGCAGCGGCCAAGGCGCTGCTCGCCGAGTTCGGCACCACCGCCCGGTCCGACAAGGGCCAGGCCCTGTACGGCGGCGCGGAGGCGTTCTGGCAGGGCATGGCGGGCATCGCCGACCGGGACGGCGACCAGCGCATCACCCGCGAGGAATTCGTCACCGGAGCCGTCAAGCGGCTGCGGGACAACCCGGAGCGGTTCGCCGAGATCGCCCGCCCGTTCCTGCACGCGGCCCTGGACGTGGCCGACGCCGACGGCGACGGAGCCGTCACCGTCGCGGACGCCGCGCGCGTGCTCACCGTGCTCGGGGCGGAGGAGGGCACCGCCCGGTCGGTCGCCGCCGCGCTCGACACGGACGGCGACGGCAAGGTGGGGGAGGCGGAGATCGTCCCGGCCTTCGCCCGCTACTTCACCGTGCCCGAGTGACACCGCCCGCCTCGCCGACGGACGCCCCCCGATTCCTGGCCGGATGTCATGGATCGTGGCAGGGCGTGATTACAGAGCGTTGATATCGGGTTGTGTCCGACGTGTGACCCGTTACGGTCCGGAGTCGGCGCCACGCTCCGGTACCTTGTGTGGGATGCGAGTGGTACCGAGCGCCGACCGTGCCGGAGTTGCCCCTGGGGCGGCTGCGGAACCGGCGGTGCGCGCCTTGTACCGCAGGGCGGAACGGCCGTCGGCCGCCGCCTGTTCGACTTCCCGGAACGAGCGTCGCACAGTATGCCGCACGGGTACTCCTTCGCGCTGGAATATGCCCGAAGCGCTTGTTGGGGTGACTGTACGTCAACCATGCTGTCCCATAAGGGATTCACGTTCCGTGATCCCTCGCCCGGCCTTTGTTCTGGTCATGCAGAAAATGGCTACGATCGTGGCCCTCATGAGGCGTGAGCCTTTGTGTCCGCCGGTTCGGATGGTGTGAGCGGTGCAGGTGCTTCAAGTGCAGCTGGAGATCCGGCCCGACCCCTCGGAAGTGGGGCGTGCCCGGCGGTGGGCGCGTTCGCGGCTCGTCGGGTCCGGGATACAGGCCGATGAACCCCTCGCGGAGACGCTGGTCCTGCTCGTCTCCGAACTCGTCACCAACGCCGTGGTGCACACCGGCTGTACCGCCGTCCTGCGGCTGGTACTGCCGGGGGCGGTGACCGAGGAGACCGGGGAGGCCACCGTCCGCCTGGAGGTGGACGACGCCAGCGACCGGGCCCCGGTGCCCCGTTGCGTCAACGGCGACGCGACGGGCGGCCGGGGGCTCGCCCTCGTCGACGGCCTCGCCGACCGCTGGGGCTGGAGCCGCCAGGGCGCGGGCAAGCGCATCTGGTGCGAACTGGACCGCTGCGCCGAGCGTGTGGCGCCGGCACCGGTCTGTGGAAACGCCGGCGCGGTGGCGTACGAGGGGCTGGCGTACGAGGTGGTGTAGTCGGCGGTCGGCGGTCGGGTCGGCGCGGGCGCGTGGGACGCGCCGGGGGCACGGGGCGCCGTTTCCCCAGCGGTTGATGCGGCGGTGCGCCGGGGTGTGCTTCCGTGCGCGTCCTTCGCGCACAGTACGTGACTGAGGAAGCCCCCTGCGCCGGTTGACGGATCGTGACCGTTTCCTCACGCTGTAGACAACGATTCGCCGCGAGGGGACGACGAGGGCTCGGTGACGGAGGCCCTCGGCGAGCGTGGGTCGTGATTCGGCGGCGGTTCCCTCGGGGGGCGAGGGGAACCGGGCGGGAGCGCCGGAGTCGGGTGGCGGCGCGCGATGCCATGCTCGGGGCGGCCGGTGCCGCGCCGCCGACCGACGCGTCCCGGCCATGACGGCTCAGGTCCGGGTTCGGGCGGGCCCACGCTCAGCGGGACCGCTTCCGCTCATTCTCCACAGGCTGTGGACAACTCGGCCCGGAAGGTCCGCCGGTACGCGGTGGGCGTGACCCCGAGCGCCGCCTGCAGATGCTGCCGCATCGACTGCGCGGTACCGAAGCCCGCCTCGTGGGCCACCTGGTCGATGGACAGGCCGGAGGACTCCAGCAGATGCCGGGCCCGCTCGACGCGCTGCTGCGTGAGCCACTGCCCCGGGCTGATGCCGACCTCCTCACGGAAACGGCGGGTGAAGGTGCGTACCGACATGGACTCCTGCGCCGCCATGTCCCGCAACTGGATCGGCTCCCGGAGCCGGGCGAGCGCCCAGGCGCGGGCGTTGGTCGTGGACGACTGCTGCGGATCGGGCACCGGCCGCTCGATGTACTGCGCCTGCCCGCCGTCCCGGTGCGGCGGTACGACCGTGCGGCGGGCCACCTCGTTGGCGACGGCGGTGCCGTGGTCCCGGCGCACGATGTGCACGCACAGGTCGATCCCCGCCGCCACCCCGGCCGAGGTCAGGACGTCCCCGTCGTCGATGAACAGCACGTCGGCGTCCACCCGCACCTTCGGGAACAGCCGCTGGAAGTGCTCGGCGGAGGCCCAGTGCGTGGTCGCCGGGCGGCCGTCGAGGTACCCGGCGGCGGCCAGGACGTAACCGCCCGTGCAGATCGCGACGAGCCGGGTGCCGGGCCGGATCCGCGCCAGCGCGGCGGCCAGTTCCTCGGTCAGCACGCCCTCCTCGTGGACCGGGCCGAGCTCGTAGGAGGCCGGGACGACGACCGTGTCGGCGGTGGCCAGGGCCTCGGGGCCGTGCCCCACCAGGATCGCGAAGTCGGCGTCGGTCTCGACCGGCCCCGGCGGCCGGACCGAGCAGGTGACGACCTCGTAGAGCCGACGCCTGCGCTCGTCCCGGGCGAGCCCGAAGATGCGTTGCGCGATGCCCAGTTCGAAGGGGATCAGACCGTCGAGGGCGAGGACGACGACGCGGTGCCTGTCGGACGCGTGACCGGATGCCATGGCCCGATCCTAGTGAACAATGGCATTCGGGTCACTCGATCGAGCGGTCACCGCACCGCACCCTCAATGACGTGACCCAGACAACCGACCCCGCAGCAGCCGTACGGAAGCCCGAGCCCACCCGACCACGCCGCGGTACCCGTGTGCACCGCGCGTGGTGGGTCGCGGCCGTCACCTTCGTGACGATCATCGGCGCCGCGGCCTTCCGCTCCCTGCCCGGCATCCTCATCGACCCGCTCCACGAGGACTTCGGCTGGTCCCGCGGCACCATCGGCGCCGCCGTCTCCGTCAACCTGGCGCTCTACGGACTCACCGCCCCCTTCGCCGCCGCGCTGATGGACCGCTTCGGCATCCGTCGCGTGGTCGCCGTCGCCCTGGCCGTGATCGCGCTCGGTTCGGGCCTGACGGTGTGGATGGACTCCGCCTGGCAACTCATCCTCTGCTGGGGCCTGCTGGTCGGCCTCGGCTCCGGTTCGATGGCGCTGGCCTTCGCGGCCACCGTCACCAACCGCTGGTTCACCGAGCGGCGCGGCCTGGTCACCGGCGTCCTCACCGCCGCCTCGGCCTCGGGGCAGTTGATCTTCCTGCCGCTGCTGTCCTGGATCGTGGAGACGTACGACTGGCGCCCCGCGGCCGTCACCGTCGCCCTCGCCGCCCTCGCCGTCATCCCCTTCGTCTGGCTCCTGCTGCACGACCACCCGGCGGACGTGGGGCAGAAGCCGTACGGCGCCGAGGAGTTCGTGCCGAAGCCCGCCCCCGTCACGGGCGCCGCCCGCCGCGCGCTCACGGTGCTCTTCTCCGCCGTCCGCACCGGCCCGTTCTGGCTGCTGGCCGGCACCTTCGCGATCTGCGGCGCCTCGACCAACGGCCTGATCCAGACCCACTTCGTGCCCGCCGCCCACGACCACGGCATGCCGTTGACGGCCGCCGCCTCGCTGCTCGCCGTGATCGGCGTGTTCGACGTGGTCGGCACGATCGCCTCCGGCTGGTTCACCGACCGCTTCGAACCGCGCCGCCTGCTCGCCGTGTACTACGCCCTGCGCGGCATCTCCCTCCTCTTCCTCCCCCTGCTGCTCGCGCCCAGCGTCCACCCGCCGATGATCTTCTTCATCGTCTTCTACGGCCTCGACTGGGTCGCCACCGTCCCGCCCACCCTCGCCCTGTGCCGCGAGCACTACGGCGACGACAGCGCGATCGTCTTCGGCTGGGTCCTCGCCTCCCACCAGGTCGGCGCCGCCCTCGTCGCCTTCCTCGGCGGCGTCGCCCGCGACACCTTCGGCTCGTACGACGTGGTCTGGTACGCGTCCGGCGCGCTGTGCGCGGCCGCGGCGCTGATGGCCCTGGTGATCCGGCGGCGGGCCACTCCGGTGCTCGGGCTGTCCTGAGCCTGGCGTACGCTCCCGGGCATGGGGTGGGGAAGAGGGCCGGGGGCGGCCGGGCGCAGACGCCTGAGGTGGTCGAACGACGAGTGGAACGGGGCGGCGGCGCTGTGCGCGGCGCAACTTCCGCTGGTGTGGCTGGCGTGGTGGTTCGTCGCGGAGGCGGGGCACGACGACCACGGCCGCGGCGGTGGCTTTCTCGGCATCGTGTGCGCCCCGCTGATCCTGCCGTTGCTCGGCGTCCTGCACGCCAGTGCGCAGATCATGCCCGGCGCGACCCTGGCCCGCCTCGTCGCGCCGCGTCGGCGCGGTCCCGGGTGGGCCTGGCACGCGGGGGCGTCCGCACTGGTCGGTGCCGGCTGGGCGGTACTGGGACGCGTGGTGTGGGAGGACTGGTCGCTCCCGGACACGCTCCCGTGGTTCGCGGGCGCCGGCGTCCTGCCCGTACTGGGCCTCACGTACCTGCGCGGGCGGGAGTGGGGACGGTGGAGCGTCTGGTTCCGTTCGGCGGGCGCCTGCTTCGTCCTCTTCGCGGTCGGCGGGCTGGGCGCGGCGGCCCTGGCCGACGAGTACGAGCCCCCGGCGCTCTCCGCCGAGCGGCTCGCCGGGGACTGGCACGGCGACCACGGGGCCGTACTGCGGCTGGCTCCGGGCGGCCGGGCCGAGCTGACCCGGGTCCCGGCCCAGCCCGACCTCGACGCGACCGGGGACTACACCCGGTGCGACGGCACCGGCACCTGGACCCGCCACCCGGACGGGCACGGGAGCGGTGGCCGCGACGGCGTCCTGGTACGCCTCGACGGCGACTGCGGCGAGGAGACGTACTGGACGATCGGCGGCACCGGGCAGGAGCCCGAGCTGTTCGCGCTGTTCGGCGACCCGGACGCCGGGGAACTGTTCGTCCTCGACCGCGACTGACCCCGCCCGCCCCCGCCCCTCGCCCTCAGCCCGCCGGCCGGGAAATCCGCTCGCCACCGTGTCGCGCGACCGCCTTGGCTATCCGCGCCGCGTCGAGCGCCAGCTCGCGGAGCATGCCGCTGAGGGGGTTGGTGAAGCCGGTGAAGTACAGGCCGGGGGCGCCGGCCGCGGTGTGCCCGCCGCGTACGAGCGGCCGGCCCGCCGCGTCGAGTACGCCGAGGTGGCCGACCAGCCCCTCCAGGCCCCGCCGATAGCCGGTGGCCGCGATCACCGCGTCCGGGGCGAGGCGGGTGCCGTCGGCCAGGAGCACCTTGCCGTCCTCGAAGCCGTCCACCGCCGCGACGACCTCCACCCGGCCGGCGCGCACCGCGTCGATCAGGCCGACGTCCTGCACCGGGATGGCGCCCTCCGCCACCCGGCTGTAGAGCCCGGTGCCGGGGCGGGGCAGCCCGTGGGCCGACAGGTCGGGCACGCTGATCCTGGCCACCGGCCGGGCCAGCCGGTCGACCAGGCCGACCGGGAGGCGCCGGCAGAGGACGCCGGTGTACTGGGCCGGCCACCCGGCGGTCGAGCGGCGGACGATGTGCGGCGCGGTGCGCACGGACAGCCGTACCCGGGCGGCCCCGCCCTCCACCAGGTCCACGGCGATCTCGGCCCCGGTGTTGCCGACGCCGACCACCAGGACGTCCCGCCCGGCGTAGGGAGCCGCGTTCCGGTACTCGGCGGCGTGCCGGAGCCCGCCGGGGTAGGTGTCCCGGCCGGGCCAGTCCGGCAGGCGCGGGGTGTGGTTGTAGCCCGTGGCGACCACGACCGCGGCGCCGGTCAGCTCGCGGCCCCCGGAGGCGTGCAGCAGCCAGCCGGTGCCGTCGGGCGCGCGCTCGACGCGGGAGACCTCGACACCGGTGACGATCTCCAGCTGGTGGTGCTCGGCGTACTTCTCCAGGTACCGCACCACGTCGTCCCGGGCCACCCACCGTCCGAAGCGGCGCGGCATCGCCAGCCCCGGCAGCGCCGACATGCGGCGGGTGGTGTGCAGCCGCAGCCGGTCGTAGTGGCGCCGCCACGACGCCCCGACGTGGTCGGCGCGTTCCAGGACGACGGCCCGCAGACCCCGCACGCGCAGCGCGTGGGCGACGGCGAGGCCGCCGGGACCGGCGCCGATGACGTACACGGGGCGGTCCGCCGGGTGGGTGGGCCGCGCTGCGGCGGACGCGGTGGAGTCGGCCATGCGGCGAGCGTAATGGCGCTGACGGTTGATGGGTCTCGGTCAAGCCGGGAATGCGTTGCGGATCGGTCACGACCGCCCGCCGGTCGGTGCCCTTGGGGGCGGGGGCCGTGGGCCGCGGTGCTGTGGGTCGGGTTGTCGCCGGTCGGGTGGCGCGGGTCCGGCTGCTGTGGGTCGGGGTGGCGTGGGCCGGGTGGCGTATCCAGGGTGCTGTGGGCCGGGGTGCCGCGGGTCGGGGTGTCGCCGGTCGGGTGGTGCGGGGCGGGGTGCCGTCGACCGGGTGCCGTGGGCGGGGTGTCGGCGGTCGGGTTGAATGGCTCGATGGCCCACACACGCATGTACACTCGCGACCCCTCCCTCACCGAACCGCACGGACACGGCCTCCGCCTCCGCGCCTGGGACGCCGGCTCGGACGCCGACGTGGCGACGTGGCTGCGCGGCTTCCTGGACCCCGAGTTCCAGCGCTGGAACACGCCGCTCAAGCTGTGGACCGACCTCGCCGGGGCCCGCGAGTCGCTGCGCGCCCGGGCGCGGGAAGCGGAGGAGGGCACGGCCGCGTCGTTCCGGGTCACCGACGAGGAGAGCGGTACGACGCTGGGGCACATCGGCGTCAACGAGATCAGCCCGCAGTTGAAGGTCGCCCGGGTCGGCTACTGGGTGCTCCCCGAAACCCGGGGCCGCGGCGTCGACACCCGCGCGCTGCTCCTCGCCTCGCGCTGGGCCTTCACGGAACTCGGCCTCCACCGCCTGGAACTGGGCCACGCGGTGGGGCACGTCGCCTCCTGCCGGGTCGCCGAGCGGTGCGGCTATCCGGCCGAGGGGACCCTGCGCGAGGCGATGTTCGAGGCCGGCCGGCACGACGCGTTCCGGGACGTGCACCTGCACGCCCGGCTCGCGACGGACGAGGAGCCGGCGGCGGCCGGCGGACGGTGACGCCCGCTCACGGCCACAGCAGCCGCGTGCGCCAGCCGCCGTCCTCCGTCCGCCGGTAGGCCAGCCGTAGGTGGCGCCGACGCGCGTCCCCCTGGAAGAACTCCGCCTCGTCGGGGAGCAGTCGGTACAGCGTCCAGGACGGAACGGGCGCGTCCGGCTCCCGGCCCGCCCGCTCCCAGGCCGCCTCGGAGGCCCGGGCCAGCTCCTCGGGCGACTCCAGCTCCGCGCTCTGCCGTCCGGTGAGGGCGGCGGCCAGGGCGCCGGTCGACCGCGCGTGCAGGTCGGCCAGCGCCTCCTCGGCCCCGGCGACGGCGACCGGGCCGCGCAGGCGCACCTGACGGCCCAGCACCGGCCAGTAGAAGGAGAGGGCGGCGTACGGGCGGGCGGCGAGGTGGCGGCCCTTGCGGCTGTCGGCGTGCGTGGCGAAGGACCAGCCGGCCGCGTCCGCGCCGTGCAGCATCACGATCCGTACGTCCGGCAGCCCGTCGGCGTCCGCCGTCGCCAGCGCCACGGTGTGCGGCTCGGTCTGGCCGGCCGCCACCACCTCGGCGAACCACCGCGCGAACAGGGGCAGCGGTTCGCCGGGCGCGGTGGCCGGGTCGAAGGGCGGCAGTTCGGTGACCGCGGGGTCCCACACCCGCAGCGACCTCAGCAGTTCGTGGAGATCGGTTCCCATGCCCCCGATTGTCACGCGCCGGGCCCGTCGCCGTCCGGTACCGGCCGCCGTCCTACACCGATCCGAGGTCGGAGGAGACCCAGCGTTCGGGCCGCATGCGGACGACGATCTGCTCGCCGTGGTTCGCGGTGGCGAACGCGACGTAGCCGTCGACCTTCTCGGCCGGGAGGTAGCGGGCGGAGATCTCCCGCAGGTCGCCCTCCGTCGCGGGGACCGTCTCGACGACCGGCCCCTCGACCGAGACGTACCGGATGGTGGGCTCCAGCCGGTCGACCATCAGGGAGAACCGGCCCGCCGCCTTGATCAGCCGGTTCTTGCGGCTGTCCAGCCCGGTCATGATCCATACGTCGCCACCGGGCTCGTACTGGTACCAGATCGGCACGGTCAGCGGGGCGCGGCCCGCCTCCGCGTCGACGGCGAGCGCGGCGATGTGCGGCTCGGCCAGGAACTTCTCACGCTCGTCGCGGGTCAGGGCCATTCCGGTCTCCTCCAGCGGGTAAGGCGGACGCGGGCAGCGGTGCTGAGCACAACACCGGCCGGGCGGAGGGCTGTTCCCCGTTCGTGCGACGCCCGCCGGACGTCCGCCGGAGCATCGCCGGGCGCCGTACCGGCGCGAACGCGCCGATGCCCGGCCTCGCGGGCCCCTGACGGGCGACGGCACGGCACACCCGGCGCAGCAGCCCCAGGACGACAGTCTGCACGGGCACCGGCGGGTGCGCACCCCGGGTGACCGGGAAGTGCGACGGCACGGATGCCCGCCGGGCTGCGGCAGGGTGATCGGTGGCCACCGGGCGGGGGTGGATGCGGTGCGGCCGCCGTGGGGCTGAGGGCCGAACTTCGAGGCGCCGGTCCTCGTGTCGGTGCGGCGGGAGGGCCGGGACACGGGGCGCCGAGTTCGAGCGGGAGGCCGGCGGGGCGGCGGCGGTGGCGGTGCGGGGCCGGCCGCGGTCGGCCTGGTGGGGGAGGGGACGTGGCACAGATGACAGGGCTGCTGTGTCGCGTCACCGCGCCACCGGTTACTTCGTGGGCTTCTTCCCGGTGACACCCAGGTACATCAACAGCGACAGCGCGGGCTTGAGTTCGGCCTGCTTGACGCCCCAGGAGGAGAAACCTTTCTGGTGCGAGGCGGCGGCGGCCAGCATGACGACCAGTGAACCGGCGATCGCCGCGGGGTTCACGTCCTTGTCGACCTTGCCCTTGGCCTGCAGTTCGGCGACGGAGTCCGCGAGGGAGGAGTTCACCGAGTTCAGGATCTTCATACGGAGCTTGGCGAACCGTTTGTCGCCCTCCGCCGCGCCCAGGTCGACGACGCGGAGGATCGCGTCGTTCTTCCGCCAGAACTCCAGGAATCCGTCGACGAGTTCCTGCGCCGTCTGCCAGCCGGCCTTGCCGACCCACGAACGGCCCGCCGTCAGATCGGCCAACCCCGAGCTCTCGGCGGCCATTTGGTCGGCGATCTCCAGGACGGCGCCCTCGACGTCCGGGAAGTACTGGTAGAAGGTCGCCGGCGACGTGCCTGCCTTGCGGGCGACATCGATGACTTTGACATCGCGATAGGGGGAAGAGCTGAGCATGTCGCTGAGGCAGTCGAGCAGTTTCTGCCGGGTCGCCTGCCCACGTCGACCGGCCACGCGGCCGTCGACGGTACGCACTTGTCCTGTCATGACGTCAGCTTACCGACGGGTGATCGGCGCGCGATTCGGCCGACTGCAAATGGGGTGCGCGGGCGCGGAGAGGCTGGTGTGCCTGGTCTGCGCGGTGCGGGCGGCACGGTTACTTTGACGGCATGGCCGAAAAAGGGGCATCCGCGAAGCGGACATCCAGCCGCCCGTCCGCATACCCGGAAGGCGTCCCCTGCTGGGTGGACGCGCAGCTTTCCGACGTCGAGGCGGGCAAGCGCTTCTACGGCGAGCTCTTCGGCTGGACCTTCGAGGAGGGCGGGGGGACGGGACCCGGCGCCTACGCGTGGGCGAGGCTGGACGGCGAGCCCGTCGCCGCGCTCGTACGCAAGACGGACGGCCGGATGCCCACCGTCTGGACGGTGTACTTCGCCGCCACCGACGCCGAGGCCCTGGCCGGGCGGGTCCGCGCGGCCGGCGGGCAGATCGTCACGCCGCCACAGCCGGTGTCCGAGCTGGGCACGACCGCGCTGGTCACCGACCCCCAGGGCGCCGTCTTCGCCCTGGTGCAGCCCCCGGGCGCGCCCCGCACCCCCGGCCACGCCGGTTTCACCGGTTTCGGGCGGCGGCACGAGCCGGGCACCTTCGCCCGGGTGGAGCTGTACACCCGGGACACCGAGGCCGCCGGCGCCTTCTACGGCGACCTGTTCCACGACGCCCTCCTCGGCCCGGACGCCGCACCCGACTTCGGCCGCGCCCCGGTCTCCGACGTCTTCCCCGCCGAGATGCCGCCCCACTTCCTCGTCCACTTCCTGGTCGAGGACTGCGAGGCCGCGCTCGGCACGGTGGCCCGGCTCGGCGGACGGGTGCGGGTGCCGCCGTTCGAGACGTCGTACGGACGGGTGGCCGTGGTCTCGGACGGTCAGGGGGCGTCGTTCGCGCTGCTGCAACGCTGACCGCGGGTCGGCGGGTGTGGCTCTTTGCCCTGGTTCGGGTGAGACACCCTGATTATCCTCAGGTTCGCCACCGGCGCCTCGGCCAGGAAGAATCGGGGTGCGTGCCGCCACGGAGGTGCGGTGGTGAGACGCTGCACTTCGGTCGCGTACATATGTGGGTGGCGCGGCTCGTACGGGGAGGTGGCAGGCAAGTGGTGGATCAGCTGACGCAGCACGATCCGCGGCGGATCGGGCCGTTCGAGGTGCTGGGGCGACTCGGCGCCGGCGGCATGGGGCTGGTCTATCTCGCGCGCTCGGCGTCCGGCCGGCGCGTGGCGATCAAGACGGTCCGGACGGAGCTGGCGGAGGACCAGCTCTTCCGCGTCCGCTTCACGCGCGAGGTGGAGGCGGCCCGCGCCGTCTCCGGCTTCTACACGGCGGCCGTGGTCGACGCCGACCCGCGCGCCGCGGTGCCGTGGCTGGCCACGGCGTACGTCCCCGCACCGTCCCTCGAAGAGATAGTGAACGAGTGCGGGCCGCTCCCGGCCCAGGCGGTGCGCTGGCTGGCGGCGGGCGTCGCCGAGGCGCTGCAGTCGATCCACGGTGCCGGGCTCGTCCACCGCGACCTGAAGCCCTCCAACGTCCTCGTCGTCGAGGACGGCCCCCGGGTGATCGACTTCGGCATCGCGTCCGGCGTCTCGAACACCCGTCTGACGATGACGAACGTCGCCGTGGGCACCCCCGCCTACATGTCCCCGGAGCAGGCGAAGGACTCCCGCAGCGTCACCGGCGCGAGCGACGTGTTCTCGCTCGGCTCGATGCTGGTCTTCGCCGCCACGGGCCACCCGCCCTTCCACGGGGCCAACCCGGTCGAGACGGTCTTCATGCTGCTGCGCGAGGGCCCCGACCTGGAAGGCCTCCCGGACGAGCTGCGTCCGCTCATCGAGTCCTGCATGCAGATGGAGGCCACGGCCCGCCCCAACCCCGCCGACCTCCAGTCCCAGCTCGCCCCGCACCTGTTCGGCTCCGGCTCCGACGACAGCGGTACGGCGTCGGCGTGGCTGCCCGAGCGGGCGGTCGGCCTGATCGAGGGCCGTCGTGGCGGCCGGCCTCCGGCCAAGCCCGCCACGACGGCCGGCGGCCGCGGCGGCGGGGCCGGTGGCGGTGGCCCGGTCGGCGCCCGTCCCGCGGTCCCCGTGCCCCCGCCCCCGCCTTCGCACGACCCCGTCGTACCGGCGCCGCCGGTGCACGCACCGCCCGTGCACGCGCCCGTCGGCGCGCCCGACACCGGCCCGGTCCGGCTGGCCGGCGTCGCCGTGCCCATCGGTCCCGGCCCGCGCGTCGCCGACATGCGTGCCGCCGCCGTGGCCGCGCCCCCGCCGGAGTCCGCCCTCGCCGCGTCCTGGTCCCGCCCCCGCCCCGGGGTCAACGGCGCCGACCCCGCCGTACCGGCCGCGCCGCCCGCCCCCCTCGCACCCCCCGAGGCGTCGCCGGCCGGCTGGCGCCCCTGGCGCTTCCGCAT
The DNA here is from genome assembly GCF_031845825.1 of Streptomyces lancefieldiae. NCBI lineage: Bacteria > Bacillati > Actinomycetota > Actinomycetes > Kitasatosporales > Streptomycetaceae > Streptomyces > Streptomyces lancefieldiae. Next base: position 43,383 of record NZ_JAVRFH010000038.1, read on the forward strand.
GTCCAACGACGTCTGGGGCACGCCGTCCGTCGCCGAGGACCTGGTCTACGTCACCTCCTTCGAGGTGCACGCCCTGGACGTGGGCACCGGTCGCCGCCGCTTCAAGACCCGGGACGTCGCCTGGTCGATGGCGGTCGCGGACGGCCGTATCCACGCCTCCGACGGCCCGACCCTCTTCGCCCTGGACGCCCGCGAGGGCGCCGACCTGTGGCGCGTGCAGACCGATGCCTGGGTGTACTCCCTCCAGGCCGACCGGGGCACGGTCGTCACCGCCACCCGCGGCGGCGGCGTCCAGGCCTGGGAGGCCTCGGGCGGCCAGAAGCTGTGGGAGATCACCGGCGCCCAGAGCGACTTCGAGTCCCCCGAGGCGGGCGCGGCGCTCCACGACGGCACGGTGTACGTGTGGCAGGACGCCCGGCTGCGCGCCCTGGACGCCCGTACCGGCGACGAGAGGTGGTCGTACCCGATCGGTGACGCCGCCTCCTGCGGCGGGGTGCCGGTCCGCGTCACCCAGGCACCCGACGGTTACGTCTACGTCGCGGCCGGCACCCGGGTCCTCGCCCTGGAGGTCACCTCCGGCCACGTCCGCTGGCACTTCGAGGCGCCGGCGGTCTTCCTCGCCCCGCCGGCCTTCGTACCGGGCCCCGCGGTGACCGGCGGCGGTGTCTACCTGGCCGACTACCTCGGCACGGTCTACGCCCTCGACGCCACCGACGGCCGCGACCGCTGGCGCATCGCGACGGAGGCCCGTTCCTCGACCGACCCGGTCCTGGTGGCCGCCGGCCACGTGCACGTGGGCAGCGGCAAGGGCCTGTACACCCTGGACGCGGTCACGGGCACGCCCAAGTGGCGCTTCCAGGCGGGCGGCGACATCGTGGGCGCGCCCGCGGTGGCCGAGGGCCGCATCCACTTCGGCTCGACGGACCACCTCCTCTACACCCTGAAGGCCGACGACGGCCGCCTGCGCTGGAAGCTGGCGACCGGCGGCGAGATCACCGGCTCCCCGGTCGTCCGCGACGGCATCGTGTACGCGTGCAGCAAGGACCGCTGCGTGTACGCGCTGGACGCGGAGAAGGGCACGGGGACGGCCCGTACGACGTGAGACGGGGCGGCGGGCCGCGGGCCGTGTGGTCGGGTGCGCTGGGTGGGCGGGGTGCGCCGCCGTGGCGCCCTGGTGACATGCCCGTGACACGTGGTCGTTAGCGTGAGCGGCATGACAACACGGGGGCGAGCACTCAGGTTCACGGCGGTCTCGGCACTGGTGGTCCTCAGCCTGACCGGCTTCTCGACGGGACGCGGTCACGGCCACGGGGGCGGTGACGGCGGCGGCGGTTGCAGCAGCTCCAGCCAGGACCACGACAGCTCGTCGTCGACCACGTCCGGCGGCGGCGCCCACAAGGACGACGACACCGACGACGACAGCGGCTACGGCGGTGCCACGACCGGCGGCTACGGCAGCGGTTACGACACCGATGACGACGGCGGCGGCAGCGGGGGCGGCGACGCGGACACCGGCGGCCCGGAGCCCGCCACGGTGGAACTGGTGAGCTGCGCGACCGAGTCCGACCCGTACGCCACCGTCGAGATCACCAACCCGAACGCCCGCGAGTACACCTTCGCCGTCACCGTGTACTTCAAGGACGGGGAGGACTTCGCGATCGACGACGCCCGCGAGGAGGCCACGGTCCCCGCCCGCGGCGTGAGCCAGGTCCGCCTGAGGCTCGTCACCGACACCCTGCCCGACCACTGCGAGCTGTACGACCCGGAGCCGCTGCCGCTCACGTAGGCGGGGCCGGCATCACGGACACACGTCGGCCGCGGCGGCTCCCCTCCGCGCCGCCGCGGCCGATCCCCGTGTGGGAAAGAAGGTCTACTTGCCGTCCAGATCCAGGGCGGGCGGGGCCGGCATGGGGTTCTCCCCCATCGTCGTGATCGCGGGCTTGGCCGGTCCGCTGGGCATCGGGTTCTCCAGCGTGGTGGCGCCACCGTCCTTCGGCGGCGCGGGCATCGGGTTCTCGAGCGTCGTGATGGCCTCGCCCGTGACCGCCCTGCCCGTGGCCGCCACTTCCGTGTCCTTCTGGTTGTCGCTCATGGGCTTGGTTCCCTCCGCTGTGGTGGCATGTGGCAGACGCCCGCCCGGGGGCTCCCCCGCGGGCCGCCGGGCGGGCGTTCGGAGCCGCACCATAACTGGTCGGTCCCCTGGCCAGACCGCCTGCCCCCCGACGCGACGGTGTGACGGGTACGACCATGCCGTGGGGCGATAAACGAACGCTGAACGCCCTTCGCCACGCACGCGGTTCAGGCGGCCGAGGCGGGGGTGAGCAAGGCCCGTGCCTCACTCGCCTCCTCGGCACCCTCCTGCTCGTAGAGGCGCAGAGCCTTGTTCCAGCAGGCCCTGGCCCGGTCCGTCTGCTCCAGGTCGGCCAGGGCGCGGCCCAGCAGCGTCAGAACGTTGCCCAGCATGCGGTCACCACCGATGCAGCCGAGGGCGAGGGCCTGTTCGGCGTGCTGGGCCGCCTGCGAGGGCCGTTGGGCCGCGAGGTGCACTTCGGCGATGCGGAAGTTCGTCGTTCCCTCCCAGAGCCGTTGGCGGTGGGCGGTGAAGATCGTCAGTGCCTCGGAGAAGTGCCCGAGGGCCTCCGTGTGCCGACCGGCCCGGTTGAGTGCGATGCCCAGCGCGTAGTGGCTGTTGGCGAGCCGGACGGTCCTGCCGAACTCGGCGTGCGCGGCCAGCCCCCGTCGTGCGAAGTCGACGGCTTGCACCACGTCGCCCACTCCCAGGTGGGCCCGTGAGAGGTTGCACAGGGCCGTCGCCTCGGGCGGACGGTTGCACAGGGCCCGGAAACCCTCGATGGCCCGCTCGAAGAACGGCTTGCTGTCGCCGTGCCTCCCCTGGTGCAGGCAGATGAGCCCCAGACTGTTGGCGACCCAGCTCACCGCGACGGCGTCCCGGACCGACTCCGCGAGCCGCATCGCCAGCCGGGACTCCTCCTCGGCCTGGGAGATGCGGCCTGACACCAGCAGGACGTCGGTGAGCACCGTCCGCGCCCGTCCCTCGGCCAGAGTGTCGCCGGCCGTGCGGGTCGCTTCGCACATGCTTCTGGCCGTCGTTTCGTACTGATGCGAGTTGGCACCGGACTCGGTGAGGTCCTTGGCGGCCCAGAGCAGGTCGACGGCACGCCGGAGCCGGTCCGACTCGGCGGCCTGGCGTACGCACGCGAGCAGGGGCGCCGCCTCGCTGTACAGCCAGTCCAGCGCCGCCGAGCCCTCGGTGAACGTCAGCCCGGGATGGTCCGTCGGCTCCAGGCCGTCCACCAGCCGGTCCCCGGGCCGCTCGATCGCGTAGACCCCCGCCGCCGTGGCCAGGTAGAAGTCCAGCAACCGCGACAGCGCCGCCCCCCGCTCGCTCGGCGGATGCTCGTCCCGTTCCGCGCACGCACGCGCGTAGAGCCGCACCAGGTCGTGGAACCGGTACCGCCCCGGTGCCGCCGATTCGAGCAGCGACGTGTCGACCAGGGACTCCAGGAGGTCCTCCGTGTCCTCGACCGGCAGGTCCAGCACCGCCGCCGCCGCCGCGAGGGAGATGTCCGGGCCGTCGGCGAGGCCGAGGAGCCGGAAGGCGCGGGCCTGGGCCGGTTCGAGCTGGCCGTAGCCCAACTCGAAGGTGGCCTTGACCGCGAGGTCACCGGCCTGCAGCTCGTCCAGGCGGCGGCGTTCGTCGGCCAGCTTGGCGGCGAGGACCGAGACCGTCCACGTGCGGCGGGCCGCGAGGCGGGACGCGGCGATGCGGATCGCGAGGGGGAGGAAACCGCAGGCGCCGACCACGTCCAGGGCCGCCTTCCGCTCCGAGGCGACCCGCTCCTCGCCCACGATCCTCGTGAACAGCGCCAGTGCCTCGTCGGGGGACATCACGTCCAGGTCGACCAGTTGCGCCCCGGCGAGGTCCACCATCCGCACCCGCGCCGTCACCAGCGCGGCGCAGCCGTCCGTGCCGGGCAGCAGCGGGCGCACCTGGGCCGCGTCACGGGCGTTGTCGAGGAGGACGAGGACGCGGCGGCCGTCCAGGACGGAGCGGTAGAGGGCGGCCCGGTCCTCCAGGGACTCGGGGATGGCCGAGTCGGCCGTGCCCAGGGCGCGCAGGAAGGAGCCCAGCACCGTCTCCGGTTCCGCCGGCCGCGCGCCCGCGCCCTGGAGGTCGACGTAGAGCTGTCCGTCCGGGAAGGCGGCCCGCGCCTGGTGGGCGACGTGCACCGCGAGGGTCGTCTTGCCGACGCCGCCGATGCCGGCCAGCGCCGAGACCGCCATCACGCGGCCCGCGCTGCCGGCACCCGAGGCCGCGGCCAGTACGTCGCTCAGCTCGCGGACGAGGGACGCGCGTCCCGTGAAGTCCGGGACCGTGGCGGGTAGCTGGGCCGGGCGGAACCGGGCCACCGTCGACTCCGCGGCCGGCGCGGGCGGTTCGGCCAGACCCGGGTCGGCCCGGAGGATGCGCTGCTGGAGTTCCTGGAGGCCGGGGCGCGGGTCGACGCCGAGTTCGTCGGCGAGCAGGCGCCGCGTGTCCGCGTAGACCGCGAGGGCCTCCGCCTGGCGTCCGCTGCGGTAGAGGGCCAGCATCAGCAGCTCGCGCAGGCGTTCCCGGAGGGGGTGGGCCGCCGTGAGCGCCGTCAACTCCGAGACGGCCTCGGCGTGGCAGCCCTGCTCCAGGTCCATGTCCAGCCGGGCTTCGAGGAGTTGGAGCCGCCACTCCTCCAGGCGGACCCGCTGCGCCTCCGCGTACGGGCCTGGCACACCGGCCAGTACCTCGCCGTCCCACAGCGCCAGCGCGCGGCGCAGGACGTCACGGGCGCGGCACAGGTCCCCGGCGCCGCGCGCCCTCTCCGCCTCGGCGGCCAGGTCCTGGGCGGCGGTCAGGTCCAACGCCCCCTCGCCCAGGCCTCGTACGGCGTACCCACCCGACTCGCTCACCAGCACCCCGGTGTCCAGGACTTTGCGCAGGCGGGACGCGTACGTCCGTACCGCCGCCAGCGCCTGCGACGGCGGGTCCTCGCCCCACAGGGCGTCGATCAGCTCGGCGGCGGTGGCGGTGCGGCCCTCGCGGAGCAGCAGGGCGGCCAGCAGCGCGCGCTGCTGGGGGGAGCCGGTGGCCAGTGGTTCGTCGCCGCGCCAGGCGCGCACCGGTCCGAGCACGCCGAAGCGCAGCGCGGCCGACGGCTCCCGTCCGGCCGACGTCCCCCGTGCCGAGGACGACTCCCGGTCCGGCGACTGCCGCCGACCCGGAGATTTCTCCGTTTCCGGCGATTTCTCCGGTTCCGCCGGGGATCCGGGGCGCCGCTGCTCCGGTACCCGCGGTACACCGTCCATGCAGTCCCCCTAGACATCCTGAGCAACTACGCCAGTTTGCCTTGTTCATGCCGACCTCGTCAGCCGTGGGAGACGGCGATCACAGGTCCGTCACATGCCTCCGCGGCCCTCCAGATCCACCCGCACCGTCAGCAGTCCCGTCCCGACCCCCATCGCCCGCACCGCCAGGCTGTTGAACCGGGGGAGGCGGCGCAGGCGCGCGATGGGGTCGTCGTCGGGCAGGACGTGGGCCGTCCCCGTGTGCCAGCGGCCCCGGACACGCACCCGCACCCGCGGATCGGCCCGGAGGTTGCGGACGTACTGGGACCGCTCCCCGAACTCCGACACCAGCCAGAACGAGTCCCCCACCAGGCGCCCGCCGACCGGCGTGCGGCGGGGCAGGCCGGAGACGCGGCCGGTGGTCTCGAGCAGGGTCTGGGTCGGCAGCCGGCGCAGGACGGAGTTGAGCCGGCGCTGGAAGGCCGTGACGGCCCGGTACTTCTTCTCGGCGTAGGACGACATCGTTCGTTCACCCTCCCGTTTCGTGTGTGTCCATGTTCCCCGGAAAACCTCTTGGGGACGGTGTGGGCGGGGCGGGAGGACGGGCGGTGCGGGCGTGCGGGTCGTGACGTGGAATCTGTGGTGGCGGTTCGGGCCGTGGGCCGAGCGGCAGAAGGCGATCCTCGCCGTACTGAGGGAACTGCGGCCCGATGTCGTCGGCCTCCAGGAGGTGTGGGCCCACGCGCCGCGCGCCGACGGCGAGAACCTCGCCGAGTGGCTGGCCGGCGAGCTCGGCCTGCACTGGGCCTGGGCGCCCTCGCCCGCCCCCGAGCGGTGGCAGCGGCGCATCGGGGACGACACGGTCGGCATCGGCACCGCGGTGCTCAGCCGCTGGCCCGTCGTGGAGCGGGCGGTGCTGCGGCTGCCCGTCCCCGAGGAACTCGACGACGGACGGCTCGCGTTGTACGCCCGGCTGGACGCGCCCGGCCACCAGGTGCCCTTCTTCACCGCCCACCTGACCTCGGGCGGCCACGCCTCCGCCGTGCGCCGCGAGCAGACCGCCGCGCTCGCGGACTTCGTCGCCGGGCACCGGCACGGCACCGGCTTCCCGCCCGTCGTCACCGGCGACTTCAACGCCCGTCCCGAAGCGCCGGAGGTCCGCCTCCTGCGCGCGCGGCGACTCCACGACGCCTGGGAGCACGCCGGGCCCGGTCGGCCGTCCGGCACCTGGGACACGGCGAACCCGTACGTCGCGCACGCCGACGGCGAGCCGAGCGTGCGGATCGACTACGTCCACGTGGGCCCGCCCGGCCCCGGCGGGCTCGGGCGGGTCCGGGCGGCACGGCGGGCCGGCGACGGCCCCGTCGACGGCGTCTGGCCCTCCGACCACGCCGCGGTCGTCGCCGACCTGGACGACGGCCGAGCGGCTACCGCCGCCCCAGGAACACCGGGTTCGTGAACGCCGCCAACGCGCCCGGTACCGGCCCCGCCGCCGCCTCGTGCCGCACCTCCGCCCGTACGTACGCCGCGTAGGAGGCGGTCGTCCGCCACTCCACGACGCCCGAGCCGGACACCGGCAGCGGTCCGCTGGTGAACAGCACGCCCTGGTCCGTGACGAAGCGCACCGTGCAGCGCGGGGCGCCCGTCACCTCCAGGCGGACGGTGACCGGGGTGTCCTGGTCCACGCGCAGCCGCTCGCCGATGCCGGCGTGCTCACCGCGCCCGCCGGACGCCGTGAAGGCCAGCGACACCTTCGCCGACTCCGCGACGTACGACCGTCCCGCGCGGATGCCCTCCTGGATCGCCTCCCGGGTCAGGTCGTCGGCGAGGACGACGGTCTGCGGGCGGCCGATGACGTCCGGGGCGCGGTGGGAGTCGCTGCTGCCCATCGCCGGGATCCAGCCCCTGCCGCCCTGCCCGTCGCGCACGGAGGCGACCAGCATGCCGTCCCAGTCGGCCAGTGCCACCTCGTCGTCGGGACCGTAGGCGCCGTTCCACACCTCGACCGCGTCCGCCTCCCCGAACCCGAACTTCCAGTTGCAGCCGATGCAGGTGGCGTGCGGGTGGGCCGGGACGACCAGGCCGCCGGCGCGGCGGATCTGGCGGGCGAAGCGGCCGAAGCGGTTGTCCCGGGCCCGGTAGCGCCAGTCGACGAACGTGCCGGCGTCGGTGCCGAGGGCGACGACGTGACCGTTGCGGGTCGTCACCTCCTCGCCGAGCAGGACCAGCAGGTCGTCCCCGGCCAGGTCCGCCCAGTGGGCGTGCGCCGAGTGGGTGTTGTGCTCGGAGGAGTTGATGAAGTCCAGGCCCGCCGCGCGGGCCAGCCCCGCGATCTCGGCGAGGGTGTAGCGGCCGTCGGAGTACACGGAGTGCAGGTGGCAGTCGCCCCGGTACCAGGCGCGGCCCCGCCCCTTGGCGCGCTCGGGCGGATACACCGGCCGGACACCTTCGCCCTGCTCGCCGTAGGTCAACGTGATCGCGATCTCGTACGACAGTCCCTGCGGAGCCACCGTGTACGGGCCGAGCGCGATGTGCCACACGCCCGCGCGCACGGGCCCCGGGACGTACCCCGGCGTCGCCTCGTCGGCCCGTACGAAGAACTCCGTGCGGGCCCCGCCCGACCAGCCCCTGAAGCCCCGGCCGCCCAGCTCGGTGCCGCGCTCGTCGAAGAGGCCGATGTCGAGGGCGTTGCCCTGGGTGCCGGCCGGGACGGCGGGGCGGTCGTAGGTGTAGGCGACGTGGATCTCCCGAACCCCCGGGGGGACCTCGACCGGGACGTACACGAAGTCGGGGGAACCGGGCGGCAGGGTGCCGCGCACGGTCCTGGTCCGCTGATCCCGGGCACCCTGGTTGTTCCGGCCTTCCGCCGAAGCGAAGCTCACGCTTCCCAACGTAAGCGCGGCGGCGGCTCCCGTCACGAACAGGGCGCGTCTGCCCGGGCCCGTGCCGGCGTGGTCGTCCTCGCACATGCTGCTGCTCCCAGGTGTCGTCTTTGGCATGACATCGGTGGTGCAGGAATGGTGCGTGCAACCCTCGTATTGAGCCGTGAACTCCCGTACAAGGAAAGGGGTTCGGCGGATTGAGAACCGCCGAACCGCGCGGTGGGCCGGCGGGACGGAACCCGCGCGCTGATCATCCCGCTCGTATGCTCGAAGGATGACGACTTCCGCGACCTCCGGAACCGGCCCCACCGACCCCACCGGTCCCACCGAGAACTCCCTGCGCCGCGCCCTCAAACGCGCGCGGGACGGTGTCGCCCTCGACGTGTCCGAGGCCGCGGTGCTGCTCCAGGCCCGCGGCGAGCACCTCGACGCCCTCACCGCGTCCGCCGCCCGGGTCCGGGACGCGGGTCTGGAGGCCGCCGGGCGCCCCGGCGTCATCACCTACTCGAAGAGCGTCTTCGTCCCGCTGACCCGGCTGTGCCGGGACAAGTGCCACTACTGCACGTTCGTCACGGTGCCCGGCAAGCTGCGCCGCGCCGGACACGGGATGTTCATGTCCCCCGACGAGGTCCTCGACATCGCGCGCAAGGGCGCGGCCCTCGGCTGCAAGGAAGCGCTGATCACCCTCGGCGACAAGCCCGAGGACCGCTGGCCCGAGGCACGCGAGTGGCTCGACGCGCACGGCTACGACGACACGATCGCCTACGTCCGCGCCGTCTCCATCCGCATCCTGGAGGAGACGGGGCTGCTCCCGCACCTCAACCCGGGAGTCATGACCTGGACGGACTTCCAGCGGCTCAAGCCGGTCGCGCCCTCGATGGGCATGATGCTGGAGACCACCGCCACCCGCCTGTGGTCCGAGCCCGGCGGCCCGCACCACGGCTCCCCGGACAAGGAGCCCGCCGTACGGCTGCGCGTCCTGGAGGACGCCGGACGCTCCTCCGTCCCCTTCACCTCCGGTGTCCTCATCGGCATCGGCGAGACCTACGAGGAGCGCGCCGAGTCCCTCTTCGCCCTCCGCAAGGTCTCCCGCGCCTACCACGGCGTCCAGGAACTGATCATCCAGAACTTCCGCGCCAAGCCCGACACCGCGATGCGCGGCATGCCGGACGCGGAACTGGACGAACTCGTCGCCACGGTGGCGGTGGCACGGCACATCATGGGCCCCTCCGCCTGCCTGCAGGCCCCGCCCAACCTGGTCGACTCGGAGTACGAACGCCTGATCGGCGCGGGCATCGACGACTGGGGCGGGGTCTCCCCGCTCACCATCGACCACGTCAACCCCGAGCGCCCCTGGCCGCAGATCGACGAACTCGCCGAGAGGTCCCGGGCCGTCGGCTTCGAGCTGCGCGAACGCCTCTGCGTGTACCCGGAGTTCGTCCGACGCGGCGAGCCCTGGCTGGACCCGCGCCTGCGCCCGCACGTGACCGCCCTCGCCGACCCGGCCACGGGCCTCGCGCGCGAGGACGCGACGGTGGAGGGCCACCCCTGGCAGGAGCCGGACGAGGCCTTCACCGCCACCGGCCGCACCGACCTGCACGCGACCATCGACACCGAGGGCCGCACCTCCGACCGCCGTGACGACTTCGACGAGGTGTACGGCGACTGGGGCGCCCTGCGCGAGGCCGCCGCGCCCGGCATGGCACCCGAGCGCATCGACACCGACGTACGCCAGGCCCTGGCGACGGCGGCCGACGACCCGACGAAGCTCACGGACGACGAGGCGCTGGCGCTGCTGCACGCGGACGGTCCGGCACTGGACGCCCTGTGCCGGGTGGCCGACGACGTGCGCCGGTCGGCGGTCGGCGACGACGTGACGTACATCGTCACCCGGAACATCAACTTCACCAACGTCTGCTACACCGGCTGCCGCTTCTGCGCCTTCGCCCAGCGCCGCACGGACGCCGACGCCTACACGCTCTCCCTGGACCAGGTGGCCGACCGCGCGCAGCAGGCCTGGGACGTGGGCGCGGTCGAGGTCTGCATGCAGGGCGGCATCCACCCCGACCTGCCGGGCACGGCGTACTTCGACATCGCGAAGGCGGTCAAGGAACGCGTCCCCGGCATGCACGTGCACGCCTTCTCGCCGATGGAGGTCGTCAACGGCGCGACCCGCACCGGCCTGTCCGTCCGCGAGTGGCTGAGCGCGGCGAAGGAGGCCGGCCTGGACTCGATCCCGGGCACGGCGGCGGAGATCCTCGACGACGAGGTCCGCTGGATCCTGACCAAGGGCAAACTGCCCGCGGCGACGTGGATCGAGGTCGTCGAGACCGCCCACGACCTGGGCATCCGCTCCTCGTCCACGATGATGTACGGCCACGTCGACCAGCCCCGCCACTGGCTCGGCCACCTGCGCACCCTCGCCGGCATCCAGCAGCGCACGGGCGGCTTCACGGAGTTCGTGACGCTCCCGTTCATCCACACCAACGCGCCGGTGTACCTGGCGGGCATCGCGCGCCCCGGTCCGACGACGCGCGACAACCGCGCGGTCACGGCGATGGCCCGCCTCCTCCTGCATCCCTGGATCCCGAACATCCAGACGAGCTGGGTCAAACTCGGCACGGAGGGCGCGGCCGAGATGCTGCGCTCCGGCGCGAACGACCTCGGCGGCACGCTGATGGAGGAGACGATCTCCCGCATGGCGGGCTCCTCCTACGGCTCGTACAAGTCGGTCAAGGACCTGATCGCGGTCGCGGACGCGGCGGGCCGCCCGGCGAAGCCCCGGACGACGCTGTACGGACCGGTGCCGGAGGAACGGCAGCGGGCGGCGAAGGCGTCGGACGGGCATCTGCCGGAACTGCTGCCGGTGCTGGACTGAGGTCGGCCGTGGAAGGCGCGGGCCGCCGGGAGCGCGGGGTGTCGGGGTACGGGCCGTCGGAAGCACGGGCGTCGGTGCACGGCGGGGTCGCAGTACGATGATCGGGCCCCCGGTGTGTCGGGGTTCTCGTAGCTGAGGAGATGCGTGCCCGTGCCTGCCCGACTTCCCTCATGGGCCTGGGTCTCCGGTCTGACGGTGGGGGCGATCGCGGCGGTGGCCGTCCTGGCCGTGAAGGCGGACCAGGGCCCGCACCCCACCGCGGCGGTCACCAGACCCAGTCCCTCGGTGTCGGCGGACGCGCATCCCACGCCGAAGCAGACCGCACCGGCCCGGGTGCCGGACGGCTCCGGCACCGGGCGGCGCATCGTCTACTCGGTCGGCCAGAAGAGGGTGTGGCTGGTGGACGCCAGCGACGCGACCCGGCGGTCCTTCACCGTGTGGCCGGGCACCGTCGACCCGGACCCCGGCACGTACAGCGTCGGCACCCGCCGCCAGGACCCGCAGGACGGCTCCGACGGGGTGCGGATCGAGCAGATCATGTACTTCACCCAGGAGGACGGCGTCTGGATCGCCTTCTCCAACGCGGTGGACGGCTCCTCGCCCCCTCCGCCGGCCTCCGGCGCGAAGACGGGCGGCATACGGCTGCCCAAGGCGGACGGCGACGCGCTCTGGGAGTTCGGAACGTCCGGCACGAAGGTCACCGTGGTGGCGTAGCCTCCGCCCGCCCGAAGGGCAGGTGCGCCACGATCAGTACGACCCCGCTCAGCAGGAACACCCGCGTCGCCGCGTCCAGCCCGTTCCAGTCCGCCGACTGCCACATCGCGAACCACTCCCCGCCGATCCCGATGAATCCGGCGCCGAAGAGCAGCATCAGCATGAGCGTGCCGTACGTGGTCATGCGCCGCGCAGGGGCGTGGTCCCGGCGTATCCACAGCCAGGTCGCGTGGATCAGCACGAGGGCGGCGACCGTCTCCCACACGATGATCGCGACGTAGGCGGCGTCCTGGACGCCCTTGTTCGTGATCGCCCGCCACATCAGGTCGTCGTCCTTGAACGTCGTGTCCATCGCGAGGACATGGCGCACGAAGTCCTGGTTGGTGCCGAAGTCGGTGATGTTCCCGAAGGCGACGAGGGTGATGTAGAGGGCGAGGACGCCGGTGAGGACGGTGGCGGCGAGGGGGAGGGTGTGTCTGGTCGTGGTCATGATCTCTCCCTTCCCCACGCCGCTCACGGTCAGCCCACCAGAAGATCCGCCTTGAGCCGGCGGAGTTCGCCGGCGTCCAGGCCCAGGGCCTTCTTCTCGTAGGCGGCGAACGATCCGTACGCGTCCTCGACCTCGTCGAAACCGGAGTTCAGGTACTCGGCGCGCACGTCGAGCATCGGCTTGTAGACCGCGGCCTGCTGCGCGGGCATGGCCGCCAGGGCGGCGGCGTTGGCCTCGGCACGGTACTCGTTGGAGGCGAGGTAGTCCGCCATGACCGTCTCACGCGGCACACCGAGCACGGTGAGCAGCGTGGCGCCGGCCCAGCCGGTGCGGTCCTTGCCCGCGGTGCAGTGGTAGAGGGCGCCGTCGGCGTCCCGGGCCAGGCCGGAGAACACGGTGGCGTACGCGGCCTTGGCGTTCGCGCCGCTGACCATCGTCCGCTCGCCGTCGATCATCATCTGCTCGGCCTCGGCGGCCGTCGTCGGCATGGAGAAGACGGGGGAGTCGTCACCGAGGACGTCCGCCACGACGTACCGCACCCCCGCGGGGAGGCGGTCCGGGGCCGACGCGCGTTCGGACGCGGTGCGCAGGTCGTAGTCGACGGAGATGCCGAGCCGCCTCAGCTTGGCCAGGTCGGCGTCGGTGAGCCTGTCCAGGGAGTCGGTGCGGTACACCGCGCCCATCCGCACCCACTGTCCGTCCTTGGTGCGGTAGCCGCCCGCGTCGCGGAAGTTGACCGCGCCGTCCAGCGCGATCAGCCGGTCGGCGAGCCGCAGCCGCTGCCCCCGGTCGGGGACCAGGTCGAACCACTGCCGGTCGGCCGCGGGCAGCCCGGACACGGTGACCCTGCCGGTGGACCCGCCCGCGGCGACGGTACGGCCGTTCGCCCGGACGGCGACCTCGCGGACGCCGGGCGCCTTCCAGGTGATCTCGTACGTGCCGTCGTCCCGGGCGGTCACCTCGGCGGCGGTGAACGGTATCTGCCGCGCCGAGTGGCCGGTGTGCGAGCCGTGACCGGCGGGGGTGGCCGTGGCGGCCGGGGCGGCGACGCCGGTGAGCAGCGCGGTGGCCGACAGGGCGCAGGCCAGGGTGACACGTGTCGTGGTCGTCATGACCGGCATCGTTCTGCGCCCGGACGGGCGTCGCGTCAACGGATCGTGAACCACACGAGTCGGTCGGCCGACGCGACGGTGTCCCGGCCCTGCCCGCACCCCGGCCGTGAGCCGCCGGTGCGGCGGGCCGGGGCGGGTGGTCGCGGAAAAGCGTGAACACCCGACGGGAAAGTGTCCTCCACGGGCTCATGTGAGCGACCCGGGGACAGTTGCGGCCGAGGTGCTCACGCTTTCCGACTCACCTGGTCGCCAGGACGAGCGCGGTCGCGTTCAGGGCCAGGTAGCCGACGGGGAACGCCAGGTTGTGGAAGACCCGTGCGCGCAGGTGCGCGGCGACGGCGCCGACGAAGAAGAGGACGAGGCCGACCGCGGCGGCGATGCCGAGGGGCCGGACACCCAGGAGGCCGAGGAGGAGCCCGGCGGCTCCGGCGGCCTTGAGTACGGCGAGCCACGGAAGCCACGACGCGGGCACCTCCACCGCGGCCGAGTTGGCGAGCACGAACCGGGCCCGCATCAGGTCCGCGACGGCGATCCCGGCGTTCGCCACGATCGCGACGACGGTGACGATCACGTAGGCCGTGTACACGAGGCTCTCCTTCCGGACGTCCGGACGTCCCCCTGCATCCAGCCTCACCGTGTTGCGCCGTGGCGTCCAATACCTGCGTCTATAACCTGGTGGCATGGATGTGGACACCCGGCTGCTGCGGTACTTCGTCGCTGTCGCGGAGGAGGGGAGCCTCACCCGGGCCGCCGAGGGGCTGTTCGTCTCCCAGCCCGCGCTGACCAAGCAGATCCGGCAGCTGGAGGCCGGGCTCGGCGTGGACCTGTTCACGCGGTCGAGGACCGGCATGGCCCTCACCGAGCCGGGGCGAGCGCTGATGGCGCGGGTCCCCGCCCTGCTGGAAGGGTGGGAGGCGGCCCGACGGGAGGCGAGGACGGCGGCGAGCCGTGCGGCCCGCGTCCTGCGGGTCGGGTTCATCGCCAGTGCCGCCAACGAGGCGACACAGCCGATCGTCGCGGAGTTCGCCCGGCGCCGGCCGGGCTGGAGGGCCGAGATGCGCCAGGCCTCCTGGTCGAACCCCTCCGCCGGACTCGCGGACTCGGACGTCGATGTCGCCCTGGTGCGACTGCCGTTCCCCGGTCAGGACGCGCTGCGGGTGGCGGTCCTGTTCAGTGAACCCCGCTGTGTCGCGCTGCCCGAGGCACACCCCTTGGCCGCTCGCGGGGTGGTCCCCTTCCGGGACCTGTGGGACGAGCCGTTCGTGGCGGCCCCACCCGAGACGGGCCGGTGGCGGGACCACTGGCTGGCCGCCGACGAGCGCGAAGGCCGCCCCGTACGCATCGGCGCGGTCACCGAGCAGCCGGACGACTGGCTCAGCGCGATCGCCAACGGGTACGGCGTCGCCCTCGCCCCCGCGTCCGCGGCCCGCTTCTACACCCGGCCCGGCGTCGTCTACCGTCCCGTCACCGGCGTGAGTCCCAGCCGGGTCGGCGTCGCCTGGGTACCCGCCGACGACGACAATCCCGTCGTCCAGGACTTCGTCCGCTGCTGCCGGGAGACGCGCATCGTGACGTGAACGTTTCCACACCGTTCCGGCCCGTTCCAGCCCTGAACCGACCAGCTTCGTTCGCATACAGTGCTGGGCGTCGTAGGTACGGACAGTGCCGACAGGAGGTCCAGGTGGGTGCGACAGTCGGAGCCGTCTGGGGGCGTGCCGAGCAGCAGGACTTCCGCAGCAGGGTGCGAGGGACGCTGCTCGGCGCGGCCGTCGGGGACGCCCTCGGCGCGCCCGTCGACGGGCTGGACCTCGACGGCATCCGGGAGGCGCACGGCGCGGAGGGGCTGTCCGACCTGGCCCCTGCCCACGGCCGGCGCGGCGCGGTCACCCACCACACGCAGCTCACCCTGTTCTCCGTGGACGGGCTGATCCGCGCCCAGGTGCGGCGGGACACCGGCGCCTGGCACCCGCCCACCGACCTGCACCGGGCGTACCGGCGCTGGGCCGCGACCCAGCGCGACTGGGGGCCCGACCTGCGGCGCGAGGACGACGGCTGGCTGGCCCGCGAGGAGTGGCTGTACGCGCGCCGGGACGCGCCCCGGGCGCTGTTCCTCGGGCTCGGCGACGAGACGATGGGTACGCCGCAGGCCCCCAAGAACCCCGCCGAGCGCGGGCCCGAGGCCGCCGCCCGGTCGGCGCCGTTCGGGCTTCTGGTCGGCTGGGAGCCGCAACTGGTCGCCCAGCTCGCCGTGGAGTGCGCGACGCAGACCCACGGCCACCCCACCGGCTACCTGGCGGCGGGCGCGTACGCCGTGATCGTGCACGGGCTGGCGCGCGGCGAGAGCCTGGACGGTGCCGTGCAGCGGGCCCTCGCGCTGCTCGCCGCGCGGCCCGGGCACCAGGCCGTGGCGGACGCCCTGCAACACGCGCTGGGCGCGGTACGGCAGGGGCTGCCGACCCCGGCACGGGTGACCGAGCTGATCGGCGGGGGCACGGCGGAGGGTCTGGTCGCCGCCGCGGTGTACTGCGCCCTCGTCGGCGAGGACATGCGGCACGGGCTGCGACTGGCCGTCAACCACGGGGGTCCGTCCGCGGCGGCCGGTGCCCTGACGGGCGGACTGCTCGGCGCCCTGCACGGCGAGACGGCCCTGCCACCGGCCTGGACGGCCGAGTTGGAGGGCCGCCCGACGATCCTGGAACTGGCCGACGACTTCGCCATGGAGATGACCCAGGGCACCGCGCTGCACGGCCCGGCGGGATCGTCCCCGGCCTGGCTGACACGCTACCCCCGAGGCTGACGACCCCACCGGCCGGAGGGCCGGCGGGCGATCGGGCGCGCGTATGCGCATGGAGCAGCGCCGATGACGTGCCGGCCCCGCCCCGGTGCCGTCCACCGCCCCGGTGCCGTCCACCGTCCCGTCACAGGAGCGCGCGGAGCGCGGCTAGCGTGGTGGCCATGGATCTCAGCATTCACACCACCGCCCTCCCGCACGACGACCCGGACGCGGCCCTGACCTTCTACCGCGACCTCCTGGGCTTCGAGGTCCGCAAGGACGTCGGAGAGGGCAGGATGCGCTGGATCACCGTCGGCCCCGCCGGCCGGCCCGACACCTCCCTCCTCCTGTCGCCGCCGGCCGTCGACCCCGGCGTCACCGACGCCGAGCGCCGCACGATCGCCGAGATGATGGCCAAGGGCACCTACGGGTGGATCCTCCTGGCCACCGACGACCTCGACGGCACCTTCGAGAAGCTGCGGGCCGAGGGCGCCGAGGTCATCCAGGAGCCGACGGAGCAGCCGTACGGCATGCGCGACTGCGCCGTCCGCGACCCCGCCGGCAACCAGATCCGCATCCAGGAACTGCGCTGAGCCTGCCGGTGCCCCGACCGCCGGGGCACCGGTCGCTCATGCCCCGGGGGTCCGGGTCCGTCCCACCGCGTCCTCCACCCCGACCGCCGCCGTCGGGACCGCGGCCGCCGCGCCGGAGGTGTCGTCGTCCGTGTTGACCCGCTCGATGATCGCGAGCCGCTCCGGCGTGTCCTCCGGCTTCAGGAAGCCGATCACGATGTACAGGACCAGCGACACCGCCAACGGGATCGACACCTGGTACTCCAGGGGGACACCGCCGTCCACGTTCCAGTTGATCGGGTAGTTGACCAGCCAGAAGGCGAGCAGGCCCAGCGCCCAACTGGTGAGCGCGGCCGTCGGACCGGAGCGGCGGAACGGGCGGAGCAGGCCGAGCATCATCGGGATCGCGATCGGGCCCATCAGCCCGGCGACCCACTTGATGACGACGGTGATGATGTCCTTGAACGTCGGCGAGTCGACCTGCGTCGCCACCGCCATCGACAGACCGAGGAAGACCACCGTCGTCAGCCGCGCCGCGATCAGCCCGGACCGTTCGCCCCACGCCCGCGCCCGCGCCGACAGCACCGGCGCCACGTCACGGGTGAACACGGCCGCGATGGCGTTGGCGTCCGAGGAGCACATGGCCATGGTGTGCGAGAAGAACCCGACGATGACCAGGCCCAGCAGGCCGTGCGGCAGGAGCTGCTCGGTCATCAGGGCGTAGGAGTCGGAGCCGTCCGGTTTCTGCGACTCCACCAGCAGCGGCGACATCCACATCGGGAAGAACAGCACCAGCGGCCAGACCAGCCACAGTATCGCCGACAGCCGCGCCGACCGCTCGGCCTCGCGGGCGTTGGGTGTGGCCATGTAGCGCTGGGCCTGGTTGAGCATGCCGCCGTTGTACTCGAAGAGCTTGATGAAGAGGTAGGCGAGCAGGAACACCGTGCCGTAGGGGCCGACCAGCGGTTTGGCGTGGCCCTGGAGCGCGGGCTCGTCCCAGACGCCGAAGAAGCCGCCGTGGTCGCCGAGTTTCATGACGACGGCCACGAACATCGCGACGCCGGCCAGCAGCTGGATGATGAACTGGCCCAGCTCGGTCAGCGCGTCCGCCCACAGGCCGCCGATCGTGCAGTAGATGCCCGTGATCACGCCGGTGATCAGGATGCCCTGGTTGATGCTGATGCCGGTGAAGACCGACAGCAGCGTGGCGATGGCCGCCCACTTCGCGGCCACGTCCACGATCTTCAGCAGCATGCCGGACCAGGCCAGGGCCTGCTGGGTGGGCAGGTTGTACCGGTTCTTCAGGTACTCCAGGGGTGAGGCCACGTGGAGTCGTGAGCGCAGCCGGTTGATGCGCGGCGCGAACAGCTTCGACCCGATGGCGATGCCGAGCGCGATGGGGAACGACCACGTGACGAAGGACGTGACGCCGTAGGTGTAGGCGATGCCCGCGTATCCGGTGAACATCACCGCGCTGTAGCCCGACATGTGGTGCGAGATGCCGGAGAGCCACCACGGCATCTTGCCGCCGGCCGTGAAGAAGTCGCTGACGTTGTCCACGCGTTTGTGCGACCACACGCCGATCGCAACCATGACGGCGAAGTAGCCGATGAGCACGGACCAGTCGAGACCGTTCATGTGCCCCCTTCCGGGGTCCGCCTGGTGAACTCCGCTCAGCTGGTTGACACTTCGCGCGAGCGGGGTAAGGGCGAGGCAGGGCCGCGAAGTGCCCGCTCATCGTGGTTGCGTGGACGCGGGCACGACAAGGAAGGGGATGGTCAAGAGAAAGTAAAAAAGTTCTGCTTTCTGACCCTGGTTCACCTACATGAACGCGATGAGGATGCGGCGAGACCCCGTCCCGCCCGGTGTTCTCCCTGCTCCGCGCCTACTTCAGCTCGTCCGGGCACGGCGTGCCGCGCTGCAGCCCGTACGGCGCCGCCAGCCGGTACGTGCCCGCCTCGGGGGCGACCAGCGTCGTCCATGTGTCGCCCTCGGCGGTCTCCTCGGTCTCCGTCAGGCACCCGTTGACGTTGTCGTACGTCTTCGGCGAGCCCTCCGGGCCGTTCTTGGAGGCCTCCGTCTCCTGGGGCGGCTCGAGCTTGTTGCCCTCGGCGTCGACGATGCTCAGCCACGGCGAGTACGGCATCCGGATCAGGATGCGGCCCGGCTGCTTCACGTCGATCGTCCACTCGCCCTGCTCGGCGCGCTGGACGACCGCGTCGGGCTCCGCCAGCGGCGTCGGGTTGGTCACCTGGAACAGCTGCCAGTTGGCGTCGCCCCAGACCTGCTTCAGGTACGGCAGGCCCCGCTGCACCAGCTCCCGCTCCCGCTGGCCGCCGTCACCGTCCGGCTCGCCCTTGGGCAGCACCACGAAGTGCACGGCCCAGCGCCCCAGCCACTCGTGGTAGTTCGCCGAGTTGAGGGTGTCGTCGTAGAAGAGGGGGTTGCGCTTCATGTCGGCCTGGCGGTTCCAGCCGCGGGCCAGGTTCACGTACGGCGCGAGCGCGGAGGCCTCGCGGTGCGAGCGGGCCGGTACGACCTCCACCCGGCCCCGCTCCGCGCCGACCTCCTGCAACTCGTTGACGAGCGGTGCCACCTCGCGGGCCCAGGAGGCGGCCGGCGTGGTGTGGATGACGTCGTCGCCCGACTTGAAACCGATCCAGCCGGCGAAGCCGACGAGCGCGACCACGATCGTGTACCACTTGCGCGACCGCGGCACCGTGAACGGCAGCGCGGCCACCAGCGCCACTCCGGCGAAGAGCATGGGGAGGCGCGTGATGTTGGAGCCGATCTGGGAGCTGATCAGCCAGACCAGCAGGACCGCCAGACCGTAGACCGCCGACGTGATGCGCACGGTCGTCCACGTGCGCGGCACGGACACGAACACCACCACCGCGAACAACAGCGGCAGGACCGTCGAACCGAAGCCCATCGGCTGGGTGCCGGAGAAGGGGAAGAGCCAGGCCGACAGCGCGACGACCACGCTCGGGGCCACGCCGAGCGCCCAGGCGCCCGGGCGCCGCTTCTGGAGGAACAGGGCCGCCGCCACCAGACCCACGAACAGGCCCGCGACCGGCGAGGACATGGTCGCCAGCGCGGCCAGCGGTGCCGCGCACAGCGCCTTGGCCCAGCGCTCGTGGCGCCAGCGGTGGGGCCAGCAGAACACCACGGCGACCGCGCCGAGGCCGAACATCATGCCCAGCCCGAACGTCACCCGCCCAGAGATCGCGTTGGCCAGCAGCCCGAACAGTCCCGCCAGTGACGCCCACAGCGGATTGCGGACCACCCGGCTGCGGATCAGGACGATCGTCAGCAGTCCGGCCGACAGCGTCCCCGCGATCATCATCGTCGTCCGCACGCCGAGCACCGCCATCAGATACGGCGAGACCACGCTGTACGACACCGGGTGCATGCCGCCGTACCAGGCGAGGTTGTACGCCGAGTCCGGGTGCCGGCCGACGAACTCCGCCCACGCGTCCTGCGCGGCGAGGTCGCCGCCACTGTTCGCGAAGGTGAAGAACCAGACGATGTGGAGGACCCCGGCCAGGGCGGTCACGGAGATCACGGGCCTGCGCAGCATGCGCTCGCGCAGGCCCAGGAAGGCGGACTTCACCGCGGACGGCGCTTCGGTCCGTGCCTCCGGATGCGCTTCCGGTCGTGCTGCCGGCGCGGTGTCCGGTGCGGTGTCCGGTGCGGCACGTTCGGGCTCCGGGTCACGGCCGCCGCCCGCTCGGCCATGACCGGCCTGCCCGCTCGCCCCGCTGTCCGCGCGGGGCGCGGGTACGCGTGGTCGCGGACCGGCTCCCGAGCCCGGATCGGCGTCGTCGGCGCGTGTCGGCTCCGCAGTGGCCACCTGAAGGCACTCCCCGTGTCCCGTCTTCTGCTCATCGGCCGTGTCCCGTTCCTACGACCGGCGACCTGCCCCGTTTCGTGACGCTAGCACGCACCCCGCCCAGCGGCTGCCGGGGCGGGGTGCGTGGTATCGGTTCCGGGGCCTGGCGTCAGCCGGTCCGGGTCAGCTTGGCCGTGAGAGGCGGCTCCGCCAGATCGTCCCGGAGGGCGACCGGGACGTCGACCGTCTCGGCGCTGCTGCCGTCGCCGACGGTGAGCGTGCCCACCTTCGTGCCGGCCTTCGCCGTGTGCGGCACCGTGCCGCCGCTCGACTCGTCCAGCTTCAGCTTCACGGTCAGGCCGGACCAGCCGACGGCGGAGACGTCCTTGGTGGCGACGACCGGGGTGGTGCCGCCCATGCCGTCGTCCACCTGCCCGACGACGTCCCCCTTCTTCACGATGGTCTTCGCGGTGAGCGCGTCCTGCCCCGACTCGATCAGTTCCCGCACGACGGCGGTGACCTTGTCGATGTTGGCGACGCCGTTCTGCCCGTACTGGCCGAGGGCCGCGCCGATGATCGTGTGGGTCTTGCCGCCGACGTTCTTCTCCGCGGCGAAGAGGATGTTGCCGCCGGCCGCGGTGGTGGTGCCCGTCTTGATGCCGATGGCCACGGTCGGGACGAGCCCGAAGTAGTTGTTCTGCTGCTCGCCGTTGAGGTCGACGTAGCTGGGCTGCTTGGAGATCTCCCTGAAGACCGGGTCCGCCATCGCCGCGCGGCCCAGCTTCACCAGGTCCTCGGCGGTGGAGACGGTCGTCTTGTCCAGGCCGCTGGGGTCGGTGTACGTGGTGTTCTTCATCCCCAGCTCCTTGGCGGTCTTGTTCATCTTCGCAACGAACTCGTCCTCGGAGCTGCTGCCGCTGTCCCAGCGGGCCAGCAACTTGGCGACGTTGTTGGCGGACGGCAGCATGACCGCCTGGAGCGCCTCGTACTCGGTGATCTGCTGGCCCTCGGTGACCTTCACCACCGACTCGTTCTCGGGCTTGCCGGTCTCGTAGTGCTTCTGCGCGGCCGCGTCGACCTCGATATTCGGTCCCTTGGCGCCCGGCTTCAGCGGGTGGTCGCGCAGGACCAGGTACACGGTCATGACCTTCGCGACACTGGCGATCGGCACAGGCTTCTGCTCGCCGGCCGAGCCGAACGAACCGATGCCCTGCACGTCGAGCGCGGCCTGTCCGCTGGAGGGCCACGGGATCTCGGGCTTGCCCCCCTCGAAGGTGAAGCTCTCCTGCGCCGTGAGGACGAGCGTCGGCTCGGGCAGCGGGCGCATCGCCTGCACCACGCCGAAGACGATCACCAGCAGGATGACGAGCGGGGTCCAGATCTTGATCCGGCGCACCGTCGTGCGGAGCGGGGTCTCCGGGGGAGGCGGCGTGTTCGTCAGCTCCGCCAGCAGGTCCAGCGGCGGCTTCGGCGGCAGCGGCTGCTGCGTGGTGTGTTCGGGCCCGACGTACGGCAGGGAGGGGGCGGCCGCGGTACGGGGCGTCTGCGGCGCCTTCGGCGCGGCCTTGGAAGGTGCGGACGGGGACTGCGGGGACGACGGGGGCTTGCGCGTCGCCGGGTCGTCCGGGTTCCGGAGCGCGACGAACTTGCTGGTCCGTTCGGCGTCGGCGTCGGCCTTGCGTGCCTTGCCCGCTTCGTCCGCCTTCTTGAGCGCGGCGGCGGCGTCGCCCAGCTTCAGCATGGTCGTCGGCTGGTCGACGGCGGGCGCGGAGGGCCGCGGGGCCTTGAAGACGGCGGTGGGCTGATCGACGGGGGTCGCGCCCTCTTCGTCGGCGACGGCGGCGTCGTCGGGGCCGTCGTCGGACTTGTCGTCGGCCTTCTCCGGGCCGTCCGCGTGCTCCTGAGGGTCTTCGGACGCGCCGGCGCCCTCGGCGCCCTCGGCGTCCTCGGCGTCCTCCGCGGCGTCCTCGGCGTCCGTGTCGGCGTCAGGGCCGTCGTCGGCCTTCTCCGGGCCGTCCGCGTGCTCCTGAGGGCCCTCGGACGCGCCGGCGCCCTCGGCGTCCTCCTCTGCCGCGTCCTCGGTGTCCTCGGTGTCCTCGGAGTCCTCGGCGCTCGCGTCCTCGCCCCCCGCATTCGCGGCGGCCCGCTCGTCCGCCGTCGCGACCCAGGTCGCCACGGCGTCCCGCAGTCGGACCTCAGTCGTGTCGACGGGCTCGGCGCGGTCGCCTTCGGACGAGCCGGAATCCTCCGCGCGGTCGGCGTCCTCGGTTTCCGTCTCGGTTTCCGTCTCGGCCTCCGTGCCGCGGCGCGACAGCACACGGGTGGCGGTGTCGACGCCCCCGCGCGAGGCGGCGGACGCCGACGGCTTCGTGCCCTCGTGAGTCACCGCCGCTCGCGGATCACCCGCTTCGCTCGCCCCGGTCCTCGCTTCGGGAACCGGACCCGCGCTCCCCGACGTCGGTTCTTCCGACGACTCGCGCTGCTTCGACCTGTCGGGGGACTCGCCCGCCACCGATGCCTCCTCCATGCGCCGCACGTCCTGCGTGCGCTACCGAACCGCGTAACGAACCGCGTACCGAACCATCTACCAGTGTCCTGTGTACGGGTAGGACCCACGCGGTAGACGAGAACGACATACCTACTGGTTCCACTACGAAGCGGTCACGCACTCTCGACAGACCAATGTGAGAGGGGTCACCCTGTCTGTCATCCACGCGGGGAGGCATGGATGGGCAGGAGCCGCAGAACACTTCCGGAGGAGCTTCTGCTGCTGGCGTTGGACCCGACCACGGGTACCACCGCGCAGCCGCAGTCGCTCGACCTGGGTCTGGCCGGAGCACAGCTGGTGGAGCTGGCGCTGGCCGGACGGATAGCCCCTGACGGGGATCGTATCGCCGTGGTGGCCCCACGGCCGACAGGAGATCCAACACTGGACTGCGCGTTGGAGTTGCTGCGAAGGCGTGGCGCTCCCGTACGGGCGGTCAACTGGATTGGCGGGCCCCGCCTGGGGCTGCGTCAGACCTACCTCTCGCATCTGGAGCGATGCGGCATGGTGCATGCCGTGGAGGGCCAGATGTGCGGGGTGCTGCCGACGACTCGCTATCAGGCGACGGACACGGCGATCAGCAGGGAGATCAAGGCCCGACTGGACTCGGCGATCCGTACCGGCGTACCGCCGGACCCGCGGACCGCGGCGCTCGCCGCCCTGGCCCACGCGGTCGGTCTCGGCAAGCACCTCTACCCGGGCAACGAAGGACGCTCGTCGCGGTCCCGTCTGCGGGACCTCATCAGGCACGACCCCATGGGCGGCCTGGTGGCGCACGCGGTGATGGACGTCCAGAACGGCGCGGTGGCCCAGCCACGCCGCAACCCGGCCCCGGCCGGCCGCCAGGCCGCCGGACCGGGAGCCAGGCCCGCACCGGAACCCGCCCGCGGTGTTCCGGCGCAACCGCGCCACGGATCCATGGCGCGCGCGGTGGCCCACTGAGCCGCACCCCACCGCACCGCACGCAGCACCGCACCGCCGCACCACCAGTCCCCAAGACCCGGTCACGGGAGCCGCAGGTTCGCGCGGGGCGGCGGGACCGGCCGTCCGTCCGGCACGCCCGGACGGCGGTACGGTCCCGCCACCCCGCGCGGCCATGTGCAAGGGTGGCGACCCGAACTGGCGTGTACGCGGCGCATATCGACCGTTTCCCAGCGGCGGAAAGCACCTTGGTGGCAGTCTGCTGAGCAGCAGATACGCAAAGTGGCAAGTACGAGTCACGCAGCCGGAGGTGCACGTCCCGTGGCGTCCAATGTCAATCCCACCGTCAGGCGGCGCCGGCTGGGCCAGGAGCTGCGCCGCCTCCGTGAACAGAAGGGCATGACGGCCGAGGAGGTGGCGGAGCGGCTGCTGGTCTCGCAGTCCAAGATCAGCCGCCTGGAGAACGGCCGGCGCAGCATCAGCCAGCGGGACGTCCGCGACCTGTGCGGGGTCTACGAGGTCGAGGACCAGCGGGTCGTCGAGTCGCTGATGCAGATGGCGAAGGACTCGCGCCAGCAGGGCTGGTGGCACGCCTTCGGTGACATCCCGTACAGCGTCTACATCGGCCTGGAGACCGACGCGGAGTCGCTGCGGACCTACGAACCCCAGATCATCACCGGCCTGCTCCAGACCCGGCCGTACGCCGAGGCGCTCATCCAGGGCGCGCTGCCCGAGACGTCGGTCGCCGACATCGAGAAGCGGGTCCAGGCCCGCATACGGCGCCAGGAGCGCATCTCCGCCGACACCAACCCGCTGCGGCTGTGGGTGGTCCTCGACGAGGCCTGCCTGCGCCGGACGGTGGGCAGCCGCCAGGTGATGCGCGAGCAGTTGGAGCACGTCGCCGCGATGTCGCAGCTGCCGCACATCACCGTGCAGGTGCTGCCGTTCGACGTCGGGGCGCACCCCGGCATCAACGGCCAGTACTCGATCCTGGAGTTCGCCGACGCGGCCGACTCCAGCGTCGTGTACATCGAGGGCGTCACCAGCGACCTGTACCTGGAGAAGGCGCAGGACGTGCAGAAGTACACGGTGATGTACGAGCACCTGCGGGCGCAGGCGCTCAACGTGGAGCAGTCGCGGCAGCGCATCGAGGACATGGTGAAGGAGTACGCGCGCTGAGGCTCCTGGGCAGGAAGGGGCGGGATGCTACACCCCTGCCGCGTTGCGCTGGAAGACTCACCTGGAATATGCCATCCGGTCGAGTGAACGGCCGCTCCGGACAAGGGGGTCAGCGAGTAGCGTCGATCACGCCAACGATCACACGACATTGGCGTAAACCGTGCTGCGGTCCAGTGGGCCCGCGGCGCGGCGACAGTACTCGGCAACTCGCCATCGGAGCAGACATGGCAATTCTTCAGGGCGCGACGGAATCATGGACCAAGTCCTCCTACTCCGGAGGAAACGGTGCGTGCGTCGAGGTCAAGTCCCCGGTCGTGGCGGCACTCGCCGTCCGTGACTCCAAGGTTCCCGAGGGGCCGGTCCTGGCCTTCCCCGCCGCCGCGTGGAGCGCCTTCGTGACCTCGGTCAAGGAGTAACGACTCTCCGCGCCGCCTCGTCGGCATGGCCGACGGAGCCCTCTCGTCCAGCTCGCCGACCTTGCCGAGAGGGCTCTGTTCAGGTCCGGGTGCCCGTCACCTCACCCGGTCACCTCACCCGGTCACCTCACCGGTCACGACACCGGGAACGCCACATCGCACACCGGGTCCTCGGGGCCCGACGCCTCCCAGTCGGCGAAGTACACCTCACGACACGGCCCCGCCACCGTCAGGCCCTGAGCGGCGATCCACTCCTCCACCGCCTCGAAAGCGGCCAGGATCTGCGGATGGGCCACCTGGGCCTTGGTGATGCGGGTGTAGGCCAGCCGCCGGGCCGGCTCCACCCGCACCTGCGACTGCCACGACCGCCCCTGTCCCTCGACCCACGACCGCGCCGCCGCCGCGTCGGCGACCGGCACGCACGACTCCGCCGGGCCGTCGCTCTCCGCCGACACCTCGGCGTGGTAGACGACGAACGGCGGCGCCGTCACACCCCCGCAGTCCCCGGCCGCCTCCCCCAGCCGGGTCAGCGAGGCGCCGATCCACGCCGGCAGCTCACCCGCCAGCGTGTGCCGCGTCTCGCTGATCACCACCTGCTCGGGCACGTCCACCGTCTCCACCACGAACTTCCCGTACATCTCGGAGCTCCTCCCCGACAGTCGCGCACGGAGGTAGTCGGCGAGCGTCCGCTGCCCGGCCACCCGGGCCTCCACTCCCGCCCAGTAGGCGTCGAGCAGACCGGCCGCCTCGGACCCGTCCGCGCGGACCACCTCGGCGACCCGCGCGAGCGGCATGTCCAACTGGCGCAGCAGGGCCACCAGGCGGGCCCGCTCGGTCTGTTCGGCGCGGTAGTAGCGGTAGCCGGTGCCCTCGTCCACATGGGCGGGCACCAGCAGGCCCAGGCGGTCGTACAGCCGGAGGGCCTTGGCCGACAGCCGGGCCCTCGCGGCGAACGCCCCGATGGTCAGCAACTCGTCGTCGCACACATCGTCCACAGCGTCATCCTCCGTCACCGGGCGGACTGTTCCGCCCGGCGACGACGACGCTCGGCCCTGCCCCAGGGGCAAGGTCAACCCCCAGCCCGGTCACCCCCTGCCCGGTCCCCCTCCCCCAGCCCGGTCAACCGGCCAGTCGCCCCTCCACGGCCGCCACGACCTCGGCCGACTCCGGCTCGGTCTGCGGCGCGAACCGGGCGGCGACCTTGCCGTCCCGCCCGATCAGGAACTTCTCGAAGTTCCAGCGGATGTCACCGCTGTGCCCCTCGGCGTCGGCGAAGCCGGTCAGCCGGTCGTACAGCGGGTGCCGGCCCTCCCCGTTGACGTCCACCTTCTCGGTCATCGGGAAGGTGACGCCGTACGTCGCCGAGCAGAACTCGGCGATCTCGTCGGGGCTGCCCGGCTCCTGCCCCATGAACTGGTTGCACGGCACGCCGAGCACGGTGAAACCCTGCTCCGCGTACCGCTCGTGCAGCCGCTCCAGACCGGAGTACTGCGGGGTCAGCCCGCACTTGGAGGCCACGTTGACCACCAGGACCACCCGGCCGGCGTACTGGGAGAGGTCGGCCGCCCCGCCCTGGAGGGCGCCGATCTCGACGTCGAGGGGGAGGCCGGCGTTGTCGCGCGCGTTCTGTGAGGTCGTCATGAGCGGATGCTAGCCCCGAGACGTGTCACCCCCGAGACGTGTCACCCGCGTCCGCTGCCCCGCTCGCCCGCCTCGACGAGCACCTCCCCGGCCGCCGTCCGCGAGTACAGCACCGACCGGCCCGCCCGCCGCCGCTCCACCAGCCCCGCGTCCAGCAGCACCCGCAGATGCCGCCCGACCGAACCGAGGCCCTGCCCGGTCACCCCGACCAGCTGGCTGGTGCTCATGGGGGAGCCGAGCAGCACCAGCACCCCCGCCCGGGCCGGACCGAGCAACGCGCCCAGGGCCGCGGGCACGTCCCGGGCGCCGTCGTCCGCGAGGGCACCGGCGCACGGGTAGACCACGGCGTACCGCTCGGCGTCCTCGTCCTCCCACGACACCCAGCCGTGCCGCTGCGCCGTGACCGGTACGAGGATCAGCTCGGCCCCGGCGAGGCGACGCGGCGGGTACTCGTGCAGGTTGACCTGGAGCCGGCTGTCGCCGAGCCAGCGGGTTCCCGGTCGCAGCGCGTCCAGCACGGCCGCCCAGCCGCCCCGGCCCACCTGCGCGATCCGGGCGACGACGTCGGCCTCCAGGACGCGACGGCGCCGGTCCCAGTCCGGCCGTACGGCCCGCGTCCAGACGTACTCCAGCAGCGCGGCGGCGCGCTCGGGCAGGTCGTCGCGGTCCAGGGCGGCGGGGAGCGGGCCGGCGAGGGAGAGGCGGAGATGGGCGCGGGCCTCGTCGGGACGGACCGACCGGATCCGGGCGACGCCCTCCTCGAAGGTCTCGTCCTCGCGCGGAGTGGGGGTGAAGAAGTCGGCGATCCACTGCCGGCCGAGCCCCGAGCGGACCAGCAGCGCGGTCACCGGGTCGTCCGCCAGCCGGCGCCGGTAGCCGGGCAGGTGGGTGTCCAGCCAGGCCCGCTCACCCGGGTGGGCGGCCACCTCGGCGTGCAGCAGCTTCAGGCAGGCGAAGGTCTCGGCGAGCGGCGAGAGGACGAAACGGCTGCGGGCGAGCGTGTCGGCGTTGACCTGCCACCAGCCCATGCCGCCCCCGTCGTCCCGGGACCCGCTCGCGCCCCCACCTGTCGCGCGCCCCCACCTTTCGCCTGCGCGCGAAAGAATAACGGCCGGTTCCCGCACCGTCGCACACTCCCCGCATGCCAGACACGAGCCGCAAGAGCTACGCGGAGCTCTTCCGCACCCCGGAGTTCAGCCCTCTCTTCCTCTCCACGTCGGCGGGCATCGCCGCCCAGACGGTGAGCGGTCTGGCCCTCGGCACGCTGGTGTTCCGGGCGACGAACTCGCCGCTGCTGTCCGCGGTGAGCATGTTCGGCCCGTCGCTGGCACAGGTGCTGGGCGCCACCTTCTTCCTCTCCGGCGCCGACCGGCTGGCCCCGCGCACGACGCTGGCGGGGCTATCGCTCGCCTTCGCCGCCGCCACCGCGGCCCTGGCGCTGCCCGGCCTGCCGGTCTGGGCGATGCTCGCCGTCGTCCTCGTCGAGGGCCTGATCGCCTCGCTCGGCGGCGGGGTCCGCTGGGGCCTGCTGAACGAGATCCTCTCCAAGGGCGGCTACCTGACGGGGCGTTCGGTCTTCAACATGATGACCGGCCTCATGCAGATCGCCGGTTACGCCACCGGCGGTGTCCTGGTGACCCTGCTGTCGCCGCGCCTGTGCCTGCTGCTCGCGGCCGGCCTGTACGCCGTCGCGGCCGGCCTCGCCCTCCGGCTGTCCCACCGTCCGCCGCGCGCCACCGGCCGCCCCTCCGTCGCCGTCACCTGGCGCACCAACGCCCTGCTGTGGTCCCGCGCGCCCCGCCGGCACGTCTATCTCGCGCTGTGGATCCCCAACGGCCTCGTCGTCGGCTGCGAGTCCCTGTACGTCTCCTACGACCCCCGGGCCGCGGGCACGCTGTTCGCCTGCGCCGCGCTCGGCATGCTGGCCGGGGACGTGACGGTCGGCCGACTGCTGCCGGCCCGGCTGCGCCCCCGCCTGGGCATCCCGCTGCTGGTGCTGCTGGCCGCGCCGTACCTCGTCCTCTTCCTGCGCCCGCCGTTGCCGCTGACGGCCGTACTGGTCGCCCTGGCCTCCGTGGGCTTCGGCGCGAGCCTGGTGCAGCAGGAACGCCTGGTCGCCCTGACGCCCGACGAACTCTCCGGGCACGCCCTCGGGCTGCACTCCGCCGGGATGCTCACGATGCAGGGCGTCGCCGCGGCCCTGGCGGGCACGGTCGCCCAGTTCACCTCCCCGGCGACGGCGATGACCGCGATGGCCCTCGCCTCACTCGCGGTGACCCTCACGCTGACGGTGGCGAGCCGACGGCACGCGGAGGACGGAGGGCTGTGGCCGACGCGGGCGGTCCGCGCGGCCTGACGTCCCGGGACCGGGGTGCGTGTCTCGGCCGACAGGTTTCCCGGCCTCGACGGGGTCCCGGACGCCTCGCGCGACTCCTCCGTGCGAGGACGATCCGGGACTGGGGCTACGGGGTGCCGGGCGCGCCCTCAGGCGCGGCGGACGCCCGCGGACGCCATGCCGAGCCAGGTGTGCGGGTTGCCCGCCCAGCACCAGCCGAGCTTCGGAGCCTTCTGGCTGATCCAGACGGCCGGGACCCGGTGGTCGCCGGAGCGCGAACCGCCCAGTGAGAAGCACTTGTTCTTGACCAGGAGCCGCGGGGCGTGCGTCATCAGCGCGACGCCCTCCTCGATGGTGAGCAGCGTGCGGCCCCGCTCGGCGACGGCGGCCATCGCGTCGTTCGGCACGACCCCGCAGAACTCCTCCCCGCGCTCCACGTCGCACAGCAGGTGGACGCCGTCGCGGCCGGGCGGCTCGGCCTCCTCGGTGGCGACGAACCGCTCCAGGGAGCCGGGCTCGAAGGTGCGGTCGACGAACCCGGGCAGCCGGCCGCCGTGCAGCGTGGTCAGCGGCATGGTCCGCTCGATCGGGGCGAGCTCGCGGGTGACGACCAGGACGAACGGCACCCGGCCGGTCACGGCGGGGTCGTACGGAGCGTCCGCCCCGTCCGCCGCGCCGCCCGCGTGGGCCAGGGCCTCGGCGCGCAGCGGCGCCACCAGCTCGGCGAACTGCTCCGGGGTGCGCCCGGAGAGCGCCGGGTAGCCGAGCGCGGTGAGCGTACGGACCTGCCGGTCGAACTCGGCGGCGGGGTCGAAGGCGGAGGCGCCGGAGGAGACGGGGGCCTCGGGGGAGTGCGTGCGGTCGGTCAAGCGGGTTCCTTCCGTGGAGTCCCGTACGGGGTGGGTGGAGGCGTCGGCGTGAATCCCGGTCAGGACAGGTGCTCCTCGCGTGCGACGGCCTCGATGTCGGCCGGGCTGCCCGACATGATCGTCCGGACGTGGCGGGTGACCAGCTCGACCGGCCAGTCCCACCACGCGGCCCGCCGCAGCCGCTCGATGTCCTCGGCGTCGTACCGGGTGCGGATCGGCCGCGCCGGGTTGCCGCCGACGACGGTGTACGGGGCGACGTCGCCGGTGACCACCGCTCCCGCGGCGATGATCGCCCCGTCCCCGATGCGCACGCCGGGCATGACGGTGGCGCCGTAGCCGAACCACACGTCGTTGCCGACGACCGTGTCGCCGCGGCTCGGCATGCCGGTGACGAGGTCGAGCGTGGCCTCGGCCCAGGCGCCGCCGAACATGGTGAACGGGAACGTCGACACGCCCATGGTGGGGTGCTCGGCCCCGGCCATCAGGAACCGGGTGCCGGAGGCGATCGCGCAGTACTTGCCGATGATCAGCTTCTCCGGGCCGTACGCGTAGAGCACGTTGCGCGTCTCGAAGGCGGTGGCGTCGTCGGGATCGTCGTAGTAGGTGAAGTCGCCGACCCGGATGCGTTCGTCGGTGACGAGCGGCTTGAGCAGGACGACGCGCGGGTGCTGGGCGAGCGGGTGGAGGACGCGGGGGTCGGGAGTCGTCACGCGGTGACCTCGATTCTGGCCAGGGAGCCGGTCTCCAGGGCGCACCACAGGGCGCCGTCGTGCTGGGCGATGCCGTGCGGTTCGCTGTCGGGGCGGGAGAGCGCGTACGAGGTGATGCGGCCGTCGACGGTGATCCGGCCGACCCGGCCACTGCCCCACTCGGTGAACCAGAGCGCGCCGTCCGGACCGGCCGTGACCGCGTGCGGCCTGGCCGCGGGGTCGGGCAGCGGGTGCTCGGTGATGTCGCCGTCCACGGTGATCCGGCCGATCCGCCCGGCCCCGATCTCGGTGAACCACAGCGCGCCGTCGGGCCCCGCGGTGATGCCCACCGGTGCGGCGGACCCGGTCGGCAGGGGATGGGCGGTGCCGTGGCCGTCCGTGGTGAGCCGTCCGACGGCGTTGTGCTGGTTGAGGGTGCACCACAGGGCCCCGTCGGGACCGGCCGTGATGGCGGACGGGAAGGCTCCGGGCGCCGGGTACTCGGTGACCTCGCCGTCCATGGTGACGCGGCCGACGCGGTCGACCGAGGAGAGCGTGAACCACATGGCCCCGTCCGGCCCGGCGACGATCCCGAACGGCCCGCCCTCGGGGGTCAGGGGCGCGAAGGAGGAGTAGGAGCCGTCGGGGGCGATGCGGCCGATGCGGTGCGCCCGGTACTCGGTGAACCACATCGCCCCGTCCGGGCCCGGCGCGATGACGGTCGGCCCGTCCCCGACCGGGTGGACGGTGACACTCCCGTCCCCCGGGTCCCGGCGGGCCACGGCACCCTGGTGGACGAGGGTGAACCAGAGGGCACCGTCCGGCCCTTCGGCGAGGGCGTAGGGGCCGGCGTCCGGACCGCTGACGGTGAACTCCCGTACGGGGGTGGCGTTCGGGTTGCCGGCGGTGAACTCCGGTGCGGGGGTGGTGTCCGGGTCGCCGGCGGTGAACTCCGGTGCGGGGGTGGTGTCCGACTCGCCGGCGGCGAACTTCCGCGTGGGGTCGGCGAGTCGGCGCCCGACCTCCTCGAACAGTGCGCGGCCGTCCTCCTCGTCGAGGTGGAAGGCGTGCTTCATGCCCTCGTGGACGCGCAGGCTCACGCTCACCCCGGCATCCTCCGCGGCCCGCGCGAACCGGCGGGCGTCGTCCAGCAGCACCTCGTCCCCGCCGACCGCCACGAGCAGCGGCGGCAACCCGCCCAGATCCCCGTACAGCGGGGACTGCGGCGCCTCGGTGGCGGCCGCGCCGGCGAGGTACTGGGCGCAGACGGACGTGAGGACGGCCCGGTCGATGACGTCCTCGCCGGCGTTGGTCGCCAGGGAGGCGCCGGTGAGTGCCAGGTCGGTGAGGGGTGAGACGACGACCGCGGCACCGGGCCGGGGTCCGCCGGTCCGCGCGATCTCCAGCAGGGCGGACAGGACGAGCGTCGCTCCGGCCGACTCGCCGAAGAACGCCACGCGCGCCGCGGGAACGCCCCGCTCCAGCACGCTCCGCCAGGCGGCGAGGACGTCCTCCAGGGCCGCCGGGTACGGATGGGCGGGCGCCAGCCGGTAGTCCACGCGCAGCACGGGGCGTCCGGTGGCCCGCGAGAGCCGACGGGCGAGGGCCCGCTCGGCCTCGGGCCTGGTGTGGGCGAACCCGCCACCGTGCACGTAGATGACGACGCCGTGTCCGCGGTCCTCGGCGCCGGGTGCGCTCACCCAGTCGAGCGCGGTGTTCCCTTCGATGTTGCCCTCGGTAAATTTTTTCATCGGCAGTAACTTTATGCAGACTCTTCTTTGAGTGTCAACGCAAAGTTACATCGAGAGTAAGATTGCCCCCATGGACCCGAACCCCCCAGCCTCGAACCCCCCAGCCTCGACCCCCCCGGCCTCGGGCGCACCGGCCCCGGGCGCACCCGCGCTGGGTCTGCGCGAGACCAAGAAGCGCGAGACGCGGCAGCTGATCTCCGACCAGGCGACCAGGCTCTTCATCGAGCAGGGCTTCGAGCGCACGACCATCGCCGAGATCGCCGACGCCGCCCGCGTCGCCAAGAAGACGGTGACGAACTACTTCCCCCGCAAGGAGGACCTGGCCCTCGACCACCAGGACGAGTTCGTCGCCGCCCTCGCCGGCACCGTGGCCGCGCGCGCACCGGGCGAGACCCCCCTGACGGCCCTGCGCCGCGCCTTCCTGGCGGCCGTGGCGGCCCAGGACCCCGTCGCGGGCTTCGCCGGCCCCGCCTTCACCCGCATGATCGCCGACAGCCCCACCCTCTCGTCCTGTCTGCGCGGCCTCCACGACCGGCGCGAGGAGGCGCTGACCGCGGCCCTGGCCGACACGACGGCCACCTCCGCCGACGACATCACCCCCCGCACGGCCGCGGCCCTGCTCGGCGGCGTCCACCGCGTCCTGTTCACCCGCATCCAGGAGCTGACGCTGGCGGGGCGCACCAACCCGGAGATCGCGCAGGTGCTGACCGAGGAGGCGCCGCGGGCGTTCGACCTGCTGACACCGGCCCTCGCGGAGTACGGACGCTCCTGACCGAAACCACCCCGGTGAAGCCTCCCGGTGACGTTATCTTGCTCCGGGGAAAGGGCCGTTGGGCCAACGGGGCGCCGGGGGCGAGGAGCGAGGAGTCGAGGATGGGCGCACAGGAGGCGCGGGACACGGCCAAGAGGCTGCGGGCGATCAGCGACGAGCTGGCGGACCGTTTCTACGAGCGGGCCGACGTGGTGCGGACGCTGCTGGTGACGCTGCTGGCCGGGCAGCACTCCTTGCTGCTCGGCCCGCCCGGAACCGCCAAGTCCGAGATGGCCCGGGAACTCACGGGCCGGATCGAGGGGGCGTCCTACTGGGAGATCCTCCTGTCGAAGTTCACCGCGCCGACCAGGATGTTCGGCCCCATCGACGTCGCCGCGCTGGCCCGCGGCGAGTACCGCCAGGTCTACGACGGCCGCGCCACGACCGCGCACGTCGCGTTCATCGACGAGATCTTCAAGTGCTCCACGGCGGCACTGAACGAGACGCTGGGCTACCTCAACGAGCGGATCTACCACCCCGAGAGCGGCGGCGCGCCGATCGACTGCCCCCTGATCGGGGCCATCACGGCCAGCAACGAACTGCCCGGCGGCGAGGACTCGGCCGCGATCTACGACCGGCTGCTGGTGCGGATCGAGGTCGGGTACCTGGAAGACCCCTCCAACTTCGCCGCGCTGGTCCGCTCCGCCGTCAGCCGCCCGGCGGCACCGACCCGGACCACCGTCGAGCTGGCCGCGTTGCAGCACGCCGTGACCGAAGCCGTCCCGGCCGTCGAGGTCCCCGACGCGATCGTCGACGCCGTGTGCACGCTGCGGGCCGCCCTGCGCCGCAAGGAACTCGTCGCCTCCGACCGCCGCTGGCGGCAGGCGGTGGGCCTGCTCCAGGCGTCCGCGTACCTCGACGGCCGCCCGGCGGTCGTGGAGGGCGACCTGTCGGTGCTGACCCACGTGCTGTGGAACTCCCCCGCCGAACGCCCGACCGTCGAGCGCGAGGTGCTGCACCTGATCAACCCCGACGCCAAGGAGGCGCTCGACCTGGCCGACGTCATCGACGAGCTGGAGGCCCAGCTCGACGCGATGGCCGGGCAGTCCCGCGAGGCACTGAGCGAGTGGGTCATCAAGAAGGCCCACAACCAGCTCGCCATGGCGGGCAAGCGGCTGGAGAAGCTGCGCGAGGAGGCGGCGAGCGCCGGCCGCTCCACCACCGCCCTCGACCGGGTCACCGGCCGCCAGCGGGCCGTCCGCGCCCGTGTCCTCACCGAGGCCCTCGGCATGGACGCCGGCATGGTGCAGGCCCAGCTCTGAACACCGGAAGGGGAAGCGGGACCATGGGCGGGACACCGAGCGGCCTCGACGAGCTGGTGGGCCGGGCCGGGACGTGGCTGGCCCGGTCCGGCGCCGCTCCCGAGCGGCCCACCGCGGCCGTGGTCGCGGACCGGTTCGACCGGATCGCATGGCGCGACACCTACGAGCAGTCGGCCGCGCTGCGCGAACTGGCCGGGGAACTCGGCGAGCGTCACGACCACACCACCGACCTGCTGACCGACACGTTCCTCGCCGCCTACAAGGTCCGCCCGCGGTTGCGCGAGCACGCGGAGATGGACCCCTCCCGGCTGGTCAACCACCAGATCATCACCGCACTGGTGGAGTCACCGGGCTTCGCCGAGCTGCACCGGGAGACGGCCGGCGACCCCTACGCCGCCGCGATGGCCGTACTCGCCCAGGCCCCCGCGCTGCGCCGGATCCTGGAGGGCTCCCGGGACGCCCAGGACCGGGCCGAGCCCGCCAGGACGGCCCAGCGGGACGCCGAGGGCGCGGCCACCGCCGTGGGCGAGGCACTCCGACAGGCCGCCGAGGAGGCCGACGAGGACGGCACCGTGCCGACCCCGGCCGCCGACGCCGTACGACAGGCGATCGAGGCCGCCGAGACCGCCGAGGACGCCGCGCGGCAGGCCGCCCGGGCCGCCGCGCCCGCCCTCGCGGCGGCGGCCCCCGGCATCCGCGCCGCCGCGCGGAACGCGACGGCGACGGCGGCCGGGGCCGCGCGGGAGGAGACCGCGCTGATGCGGGCGTGGGGCGTTGGCTCCGGCGAGCTGGAGCGGATGCCGTTCGACGAGCGCGCCCGGCTCGCCGAGCGGCTGCGCACCGGCCGTCTCGCGCGGTGGGCCGACCTGATCGGCCGCTTCCGGCAGATGGCCGACGGCGAGCGTGCCCGCAGGGTGGAGAACACCGCCGGGGAGCTGGTCGGCGTCACGCTCGGCGACGACCTCTCCCGCGTCGTCCCCTCCGAGCTGGCGCTCCTCGGTCTGCCCGAGCTGCGCGCGGTGTTCGCCGCCCGCTACGCCGCCGGGGAACTGATGCTCTACGACAGCCAGGGCGAGCAGACCACCGGCAAGGGCGCCGTCATCGCCTGCGTGGACACCTCGCACTCGATGTACGAGGCGGGGCCCGGCGGAGTCACCCGGGAGGCGTGGGCCAAGGCGTGCGCCCTCGCGCTGCTCGACCAGGCCCGCCACGCCGGCCGCGACTTCGTCGGCATCCTGTTCTCCGCCGCCGACAAGCTCCAGGTCTTCCGCTTCCCGGCCGACGAGCCCGCCGGCACCCTGCGGGTCCTCGACTTCGCGGAGACCTTCCTCGGCGGCGGCACCAGCTACCAGCGGCCCCTGACCGCCGCCGGGGAACTGCTGGAGGCGGAGTTCAACGACGCCGCCCGCACCCGTGGAGACATCGTGATGCTCACCGACGACGACTGCGGTGTCACCGAGGAGTGGATGCGCGGCTGGAACGAGGCCAAGCACCGGCTGGGCTTCCGGGTCTTCGGCGTGGCCGTCGGCGCACCGCGCGTCGGCGAGGCCGACTCGGTCCTGGACGCCCTGTGCGACAACCTCCGCTCCGTCGAGGACCTCACCGACGTCCACGCCGCCGCCGACCTCTTCCGCGTGATCTGACCGGGGTGGCGTGGTCCGTCGGCGTGGCGGGTGGGTGTTGGCCCGGGTGGCGTGGTCCGTCGGCGTGGCGGGTGGGTGTTGGCCCGGGTGGCGTGGTCCGTCGGCATGGTGGGTGGGTGTTGATCCGGGCAGCCCGGCGCGTCAGCGACGCAGGCGGGTGTTGATCCGGGCGGCGCGGCGCGTCAGGTGGTCGCGCTCGGCGAGGTTGGGTGCCTTGTGGGCCGCCTCGGCGTACAGCCGTGCCGCGGTCACCAGGTCGCCGTCGCGCTCGTGGAGGTACGCCGCCACCGCCGCGTGGCGGGGCAGTGAATCGTCCAGCGCCGCGAGCGCCGCAAGGCCGGCGCGCGGGCCGTCGGCCTCGCCTACGGCCACCGCGCGGTTGAGCCGGACGACCGGGCTGTCGGTCAGGCGCGCGAGCTCGTCGTACCACTCGACGATCTGCACCCAGTCGGTCTCCTCGGCGGTGGGCGCGTCGGCGTGGAGGGCGGCGATGGCGGCCTGGGCCTGGAACTCGCCCAGCCGGTCGCGGGCGAGGGCCGCCTGGAGGATCTCCACGCCCTCGGCGATCGACGCGGTGTCCCACCGGCCGCGGTCCTGCTCGGCGAGCGGCACCAGGCTGCCGTCGGGTGCGGTCCGGGCGGCACGCCGGACGTGGTGGAGCAGCATCAGGGCGAGCAGCCCCGCCACCTCGGGATGGTCGACCTGGGCCGCGAGTCGGCGGGTGAGCCGGATGGCCTCGGCGGCGAGGTCGACGTCCCCGGAGTAGCCCTCGTTGAAGACCAGGTAGAGGACGCGCAGCACGGTGACGACGTCACCGGGCCGGTCGAACCGCACGCCGGAGACGGTCCGCTTGGCCCGGCTGATGCGCTGCGCCATGGTCGCCTCGGGCACCAGGTAGGCGCGGGCGATCTGGCGGGTGGTCAGCCCGCCGACGGCGCGCAGCGTGAGCGCGACCGCGGAGGACGGCGTCAGCGAGGGGTGGGCGCACAGGAAGTACAGCTGGAGGGTGTCGTCCACGGCGGGCGCGGGCCCGGGCGCGGGTTCCTCCTCGACGCGCTCCTCACGCCGACGCCGTGCTGCGTCCGCCCGGGTCGCGTCGAGGAACCGGCGCCAGGCGACGGTGACCAGCCACCCCTTCGCATCGCGCGGCGGATCCTGAGGCCAGACGCGGAGCGCTTCGACGAGCGCGTCCTGTACGGCGTCCTCGGCCGCCGCGAAGTCGGCTCCGCGGTGGACGAGGACGGCGAGCACGCCGGGCGTGAGGCTCCTCAGCAGGGCCTCGTCCACCACCTGTGTCACTCCGGGTCGGTGGTGGACGGCGCGGTCAGGAACGGGCGCACCTCGAGCCACTCGTGGATCGGCTTGCCGCCGGCCCCGGGGGCGGCGGACAGCTCCCCGGCCAGTTCGAGGGCGCGCTCGTAGCTGTCGACGTCGATGACCATCCAGCCGGCGATGAGGTCCTTGGTCTCGGCGAAGGGGCCGTCGGTGACCGGCGGGCGTCCCTCACCGTCGTGGCGGACCCATGCTCCCTCGGGGGCGAGCGCCTGACCGTCGACGAACTCGCCGGTCTTCTCCAGCCGGGCCGCGAAGTCGTTCATGTACTGCACGTGCGCCGAGATCTCCTCGGGGCTCCACTGGTCCATGGGCACGTCGTTGACCGGGGCCGGGGCGCCGCGGTAGTGCTTGAGCAGCAGGTACTTGGCCATGGTGCTTCTCCTCCGTGCTGGGGTGCGGCCCATTGTGGCCGCCTTCACCCCGAGGACGGAGCCGGTGACGGGTTCTCGACATCACCGCCGGATTTTTTTCCGGCTTCTTTTCCGGCTCCTTCCGGGCATCACCGGCCTGCCGGGGACGGCCCTTCGGCCGACAGGACCAGCACGCAGGGGGCGACGGGACCGGGCAGGCCGACGACCTCTCCCATGTTCCGCCAGCCCCAGGAGGAGAACGCGGCCTGTCCCGCCCGGTCGGCCGGATGGAGCAGGGCGACGGCGAGGGAGGCGTGCAGGTCGTCGAGCAGACGCCGCTGGAGGCGGCGGCCGATGTCGCGGTGCTGGGGGTGCGGATGGGCCACGACCTGGGTGAGGACGACGAACCGCGCGCGGGAGGTGAGCCGCTGGACGATCTCCTGGAGCGTTCCGTCGCACTCCCGGCATCCGGAGCCGTCACGGTCCACCGGAAAGCCGAAGGCGCAACCGACCAGCACGGTCGTCTCGGCGACCAGCAGCGCGAAGCCGGGGCGGTGGGCGCTGACCGCCAGGCGGCGCAGGAAGTCCCCACGGTCGTGGTACGCCTCGCCGGGAGTACCCGCGACGGACTCCGAGGCCAGGTCCGCGATGTCCTCGCGCACCCCGTCGGCCTGCCAACGGGTCAGCCGGCGAAGGCGGATACCGTCCATGAGGTCTGCGTGGTCCGACGGGCGAGCGGGGTGCTGGGGCGCCCTCGTCCCGGTCCTCAGGAGATCGCCGTGCGGGCCGGGCGGCTCGGGACCGGCGGGGGCCGCGAGGAGCAGTGGGGCGGATTCGGTGGCGGCGAGGAGCCGGTTGATCTGCGCGCACGGATGGTGCAGCCGCAGGCAGGCGTGCACGCGGCGGGCGCGCCGTGACGCCGACAGGAAGACGTCCAGGCCCCTGGCGTCGCAGGAGCCGACCGTGGCCAGGTCGACGTCGATGACGGTGACGCCGTCCAGCAGGCACTGCTCCAGCGCGGCCCGCAGCAGCGGTGTCGTGGCCGGCCCGATGTCACCGGTGAGCGTGACGAGTGTCCGCTCCCCTCGGTTGCGCCGGTGGATGTCCAGCCGGGACAGCCCCGTGGGGGGCTTGCTCGGTGTGGCTCCGACCTCGGCGGACATGATGCCGACCCATCTCCGCGCCGACCGGGGGGACGGCCCGGACGTTCGTCTCCGGCCGAGGGCGACCCGGCGTGGCGGCCGGAGTGCGCGATGCCCTCGGTACTTCAACACTTCAACCGTACGTCGCTCCGACAGGAGGAGGCGCGGCAGGCGCAGGCGGATCAGGGGTGCCGCCCCGGACATCACCGATCGCGTCCTGACGCACCGGGCCCGCGACCGCACCGCCTGCTGGCGCCCCTTGGCGCTATTCGGTGCCAACCGGTGCCACTCCAGTCCCATCAGGGGCGTGTCAACGCGCCGATGCCACCGTCACCCGGACCATCTTTTCGGCCTTTCCGCAGGTCAGGGTGGTTCCATCTGATCGCCTTCCTGTTTGGCGCCATCGATGGTTGCGTATGACGCCATGATGATGCCATCATGGCGTCATGGACCTCACCCCGTATGTCGACACCCTCCGCCGCGAACTCGCGGTGGCCGCCGAGGCCGGCGGCGACGAAGCCCGAGAGCTGGCCGAGAGGCTCACCGCCCCCCTGGAGTCGGCGACCCGGCTGACCATGCTCAGCGTGCTCTCCGCGGCGATGGACGAGATCACCCGCGAACTCGCCCCCGGCTCGGTCGACGTACGGCTGCGCGGGCTCGACCCCGACTTCGTGGTGACGCCGCCGCCCACCGACGGCGCCCCCGCGGAGCCGGCCGCGCCCGTCGAACCGCTCAGGACTCCGGTGCCGGCCGACGGCGACGAGGGCGCCACCGCCCGCGTCAACCTGCGCCTGCCGGCCCACCTCAAGGCCCGCGCCGAGGAGGCCGCGAGCCGCGAGGGCCTGTCGGTCAACGCGTGGCTGGTGCGGGCCGTGTCGGCCGCGGTCGACGGCGGCACCCGGCCCCGTACGACGGAGAAGGCCCAGACCGTCGGACAGGGCTTCACGGGCTGGGTGCGCTAGCCGCACTCGCGCCACCGCACCCCGCGCATCGCACCCGCGCCACCGCACCCTGCGCATCGCACTCGCGCCACCGCACCCCGCGCATCGCACTCGCGCCACCGCACCACTTCGCCCACACCACGTCCCACCAGCGGGGACGCCCTGAAGACCCAAGAGGACGGGACAGCCATGCCTTCTTTCGACACCCCCGAAGCGATCTCGGCCACGGCGCACGTGGAGGCCGGTTCCATCCAGTTCACCGCGGTCGACCGCCTCGACACCGTCGTCGAGGTGCGCCCCCGCGACCCGAAGAAGGACCAGGACGTACGGGCGGCCGACCAGACCGAGGTCACGTACGCGAACGGCGCACTGACCGTCAGGACGCCCAAGGCCAATCTGTTCGGCCTCGGCCGCACCGGCACCGTCGACGTGACGGTCGAACTGCCCACCGGCTCGCGCATCGACATGACCGGAGCCTGGGCCCAGGTGCTCGGCGAGGGCCGGCTCGGCGAGGTCCGCGTGAAGACCTCGTCCGGCGACGTCCGCCTCGACACCACCGGCCCGCTGCATCTGAAGGCGTCGCACGGCTCGATCACGGTGGACCGCGTCGAGGGCACGGCCGACATCTCCACCAGCTCCGGCAGCCTGCGTGTCGGCCTCCTCGACGGCCCCGCCGTCCTGAAGAACTCGCACGGCACCACGACCGTCGGCGCGGCGATCGGCGAGCTGCGGGTGAGCGGCGCCAACGGCGACATCGACATCCGGCGCGCCGAGGACTCGGTCACCGCCACCACCGCCCACGGCACCCTGCGGGTGGGTGAGGCGGCCCGCGGCACGGTCCAGCTGGAGACCTCCTACGGCGCCATCGAGGTCGGCGTCCGCGAGGGCACGGCGGCCTGGCTCGACGTCCACTCGGCTTCCGGGCAGGTGCGCAACACGCTCACCGCGTCCGAGACCCCCGAGAAGACCGAGGACACCGTCAAGGTCCGTGCCCGCACCCGGTACGGCAACATCGACATCCGCCGCGCCAAGGTCTGAGCACCGCACCCGCCGGCTCCCCGCTTCCGCGACTCCCCGACTCCCCGACTCCCCGAGTCGTCCCCAGTCACTTCACCCTTCGAACGGGAGGGCTCCATGCCTTCGTCTGTCATGCCCACGTCCAAGCAGGGGAGCGGTCCGCAGCCGCCCGTAGCCGTCTCCGCCGTCGGTCTGCGCAAGTCGTACGGCGACAAGACCGTCCTGGACGGCATCGACCTGCGCATCCCGGCCGGGTCCGTCTTCGCGCTGCTCGGCCCGAACGGCGCCGGCAAGACCACCGCCGTCAAGATCCTCTCCACGCTCATCACCGCCGACGGCGGGCAGGCCCAGGTCGCGGGCCACGACATCGCCACGTCACCGGACGGGGTACGGGCCGCGATCGGTGTCACCGGGCAGTTCTCCGCCGTGGACGGCCTGATCACCGGCGAGGAGAACATGCTCCTCATGGCGGACCTGCACCACCTGTCCAAGCGCGAGGGACGGCGGGTCGCCGCCGAACTGCTGGAGCGCTTCGACCTGGTCGAGGCGGCGAAGAAGCCCGCCTCCACCTACTCCGGCGGCATGAAGCGCCGCCTCGACATCGCCATGACCCTGGTCGGCGGCCCGCGGATCATCTTCCTCGACGAGCCCACCACCGGCCTCGACCCCCGCAGCCGCCACAACATGTGGCAGATCATCCGCGGGCTGGTCTCCGACGGGGTGACGGTCTTCCTCACCACGCAGTACCTGGAGGAGGCCGACGAACTCGCCGACCGCATCGCCGTGCTCAACGACGGCAGGATCGCCGCCGAGGGGAGCGCCGAGGAGCTCAAGAGGCTCATCCCCGGCGGCCACGTGCGGCTCCGTTTCACCGACCCGGCCGCCTACCGGTCCGCCGCCTCCGCGCTGCGCGAGGCCACCCAGGACGACGAGGCACTGGCCCTGCAGATCCCCAGCGACGGCAGCCAGCGCGAGCTGCGCTCCGTCCTCGACCGGCTGGACTCCGCCGGTATCGAGGCGGACGAACTGACCGTGCACACCCCCGACCTCGACGACGTGTTCTTCGCCCTCACCGGTCCGGCCGACGTCCCCAACCAGTCCAAGGAGAACGTCCGATGAGCTCCCTCTCCCTCGCCGTCCGCGACTCGTCCACGATGCTGCGCCGCAATCTCCTGCACGCGCGCCGCTACCCGTCCCTCACCCTGAACCTGCTGCTCACGCCGGTCATGCTCCTGCTGCTCTTCGTCTACATCTTCGGCGACGTGATGAGTGCCGGCATCGGAGACGGCGGGGCGGACCGCTCCGAGTACATCGCCTACCTCGTGCCGGGCCTGCTCCTGATGACCATCGGCAGCACCACGATCGGCACCGCGGTGTCCGTCTCCATGGACATGACCGAGGGCATCATCGCCCGCTTCCGCACGATGGCCATCCATCGCGGTTCGGTGCTCATCGGGCACGTCATCGGCAGCGTGGTGCAGTCGGTCATGAGCGTGCTCCTCGTGGGCGTCGTCGGCGTGGCCATCGGCTTCCGGTCCACGGACGCCACCGCCGTGGAGTGGGCGGCGGCGTTCGGGCTGCTGGTGCTCTTCACCCTGGCGCTCACCTGGATCGCGGTCGGCATGGGCCTGGTCAGCCCGAACGCCGAGGCGGCCAGCAACAACGCGCTGCCGCTGATCTTCCTCCCGCTCATCTCCAGCACCTTCGTCCCGGTCGACGCGATGCCGGGGTGGTTCCAGCCGATCGCCGAGTACCAGCCGTTCACGCCGGCCATCGAGACCCTGCGCGGGCTGCTGCTCGGCACCGAGATCGGCCACAACGGGTGGCTCGCCGTCGCCTGGTGCCTGGCCCTCTCCGCACTCGGCTACTTCTGGTCGAAGGCGGTCTTCAACCGCGACCCGAGGTAGCCGCGGCCACCCCGCGCCCCGCCTCCCGGCGGCTCGTCCCACCCGAGGGCGGCGTACACCGACACCACGTCGGCGTACGCCGCCCCGTTCGCGTTCTCGCCCGTACCGAGCCGCTGACCTGCGTACGCGCGACCTCCGGGGTTATGGCGCGTCAGTTGATGCATCCGACGCCAAAAACAACTCGTGATGGCGCCATTAAGGTGCCATAATGGCATCACAAGTGGCGCGCACCTTCGGCCTCGCAGGTCGACAGGTGCGCGTTCTCACGGAGTGAGTCAGCGAGGGGGCGGATCATGGAGACGGCACAGGGCCGACAGCAGGCGCAACAGAAGGCACCCGGCGCCTTCACCGCCTTCGCCCGCTTCGTGCTCTGCGGCGGCGGAGTGGGGCTCGCCTCCAGCTTCGCCGTGGCGGGCCTCGCCTCCTGGATCCCCTGGGTCCTGGCGAACGCCGTGATCACCGTGGTCTCCACGCTCCTCGCCACCGAGCTGCACGCCCGCTTCACCTTCGGTGCGGGCGGCCACGCGACCTGGCGCCAGCACGCGCAGTCGGCGAGTTCCGCGGCGGCGGCGTACGCGGTCACCTGCGTGGCGATGCTCGCCCTGCACCAGTTGGTGGCGACGCCCGGTGCGGTGCTGGAGCAGGCCGTCTACCTGTCCGCCTCCGCACTCACCGGTGTCGCGCGCTTCGCGGTACTGCGCCTGGTCGTCTTCGCACGGCACCGCGCGCAGGCCGCGGCCACCGGAAGCGGCGTCCCGGCCGAGGCAGCCACCGGGTCCGCGAAGAGGCCCCCGTGCCCCGGGCGGGACACCACCGCCCCACAGGCCGAGACGCCGGTGCGGCAACCGTGGGACGGGCCGCCGAGTCGGCA
Source organism: Streptomyces lancefieldiae (assembly GCF_031845825.1). Lineage (NCBI taxonomy): Bacteria > Bacillati > Actinomycetota > Actinomycetes > Kitasatosporales > Streptomycetaceae > Streptomyces > Streptomyces lancefieldiae. Next base: position 87,601 of record NZ_JAVRFH010000038.1, read on the forward strand.
CCGCGCGGTGGCGGACGCCCCGGTACGACCTGCCCGTCCTGCTCACCGAGCAGCCGCGGAGCGTACGCGGCCGTGTCGTGGACGCCGCTCCGGTGGGGGGCACCCTGTGGAGGGCCAGGAGTGCAGTGCGGCAGCAACGAGACCGCGATACCTGTCAGCGCTCAAGGGGATGGGCTGCCGCCGGACTGGGGTGCCGACCGGATGATCCCGCCCCAGGGCTCGAGCCCGCGCGCCGCCGACGTACCACGAACACAGCCGCGACGACCGAGAACACCAGGAAGAACAGGGCACCCGCGCCCGACACCACCGCCAGTACGGCCGCCCCGCCGCCCCGACGCCCTCTTCACGGGCGACCGACAGAGCTCTTGCCGCCGCCGCCGCGCACCGGCAGATCCGCCAGCACGGTCGGATCCGGGAGAGTGTCCAGTTCCACCGCGCCCGCCTCGACGTCGGGCGGCGGGTCAGCGCAGTCCGGCGAAGAGATCGTTCTCGGGTACGTCCGCGCCGGTGGCGTCCTGGACTCGTACGAAGGTCTCCATGCCCATCAACTCGCCGAACCTCTCCTTGCCCATCTTGAGGAAGAAGATG
>NZ_JAVRFH010000388.1:0-408 GCF_031845825.1 Streptomyces lancefieldiae
TCACAGAGGGGCGGTCGGATGTCTCCCCCGATGCGGATCGTCTCCCCGATCCTGCCAACGCCCTCCCGGAACGCCGGAACGGGGGTGCGTCCGGCTCGGAGCCGGACACACCCCCGTACGGGATGGTTCACATGCGCGCGTCGATCGGTCAGCAGCTCAGGTTCGGGCCCGTGGTGGTGCCGAGGACCTGGGTGAACTGGGTGAACTTGTTGATGCGGCTCTGGACCTGGGCCGGGTTGCCGCCGTTGCACTCGATCGCGCCGTTGATGGAGCGGATCGTCTCGCCGAAGCCGGGGCCGTTGACGATGGCGTTGTGGCCCGTGATGGTGCCGGGGCCGGTCTGGGTGTTCCAGTACCAGAGGGCGGTGCGCCAGGCGATGGCGGCGTTCTGCTCGACCAGGTAGGGGT
>NZ_JAVRFH010000389.1:0-408 GCF_031845825.1 Streptomyces lancefieldiae
TCCCACCACACCGGTCGCGGCCCACCGGTCGGCATCGGACCATGCAGTCAACGGTCGCAACAACTCACCCGTCCACTCACCAAAAATTGAAACAGGCCCGCCAGCGGTCATAGCCATCAGTTGCCAAGCATCGGCCTCGCTGATGGCCAGCGGTATGGCACGTGCATTGGCCCATAACCACCACGGGCATTCGGCATCCGCCGTGTATTGCAACTGCACGGCATCCAGCCACATCGGCCAGCTTTGCGCCCAGAGGTTGGCGGCCATGCGTGTGGCCAGTGCGGTCCATTCTGCGGCGCTGCCTGGCGCCTGGGGCAACTGAAAGGTATCAGGCACAGCGCTGCTTTCGGCCAGCAAGGCACGCAGCGGATCGGCACTCGGGTAAAAGGCCAGCGTGCCACCGTGCGG
>NZ_JAVRFH010000390.1:0-408 GCF_031845825.1 Streptomyces lancefieldiae
TCCCAGAGGAGATCGCGCCACTCCTGGGCCGGTCCGCCGTTCTCGCGCTCCATCTCGGCGATGTTCCGCTTGATGGCGGCCTTCTCACGGGCCAGGTGCAGTGAACCACCCGTCACGGGAAGGACGTTGATGCCGTGGATCTCCTCGGGGTTCGCCGTCCACCAGGTGGAGTAGGAGGCGCCGCTGCCCCAGACCATGCCGACCGTTCCGTACCGGTACGAGGCGGGGAAGACCTGCTCGTTCGCGTCGAACCAGTACTGGGTGATCGCCTCGGACTCGGTGGTCAGCAGGTAACTGCCGAGGTCACGCAGGGAGTTGTCCCCGGTGGCCGCGCCCCACAGCACCAGGCCGGCGCTGAGGTTGATGGACTCCGAGGAGGACTCCTGGTTGTTGCCCGCCGCGAACCCC
>NZ_JAVRFH010000391.1:0-407 GCF_031845825.1 Streptomyces lancefieldiae
GTGCTTCCAGGCTGAGCTTTCCTGTCTTTCTCGGCGCTCCGAGGCTAGGGAGCGCCGGGCCTCGTGGGGAAGTGGACCGTCCTCTATACCTGACCCTGGAATCAGACTATTCGGACATCGGGGCGATTCCGGTGGACCGCGTGGTTGACGCCGCATGTTTTGTCACTAGGGTTTCGCATGTATTGCGGCACCAATTCACCGCCCGGGCGCACTCACGCGAAGCCGTACGCACTCCCGCGTACGCACGCGTACTTCCGCGCACTCATGCGAAATGGCAGGCCATGGCCGAATCCACCAGTTGCGACAACCGCACGTCGGACAGCGGCGGCGCGGTCCTGCGGCCCGGCCGTGTCCTGGCGGTGGCCTGCATGGCGCACGGGATGATCGTCGTCGACACCAGCATCGTC
>NZ_JAVRFH010000392.1:0-406 GCF_031845825.1 Streptomyces lancefieldiae
TCCGACAGCCGCTCCAGGAGCAGCATCCCCACGCCCTCGCCCCAGCCGGTGCCGTCCGCCGCCGCCGCGAACGGCTTGCAGCGGCCGTCGGGGGACATCGCGCCCTGCCTGCTGAACTCGACGAACACCGCGGGCAGCGCCATCACGCTGACCCCGCCCGCGAGGGCGAGCGAGCACTCACCGGCCCGCAGGGCCCGCGCCGCGAGGTGCAGGGCCACCAGCGAGGCCGAACAGGCGGTGTCCACGGTGACGGCGGGGCCCTCGAGACCGAGCGCGTAGGAGACCCGCCCGGACATCACGCTCATCGAGTTCCCCGTCATCAGGAACCCCTGGACGGCTTCGGCGGCACCGGGGCCCAGCGTCGCGTACCCCTGGTCGATGGCTGCGGCGTACACCCCGGTACGGC
>NZ_JAVRFH010000393.1:0-405 GCF_031845825.1 Streptomyces lancefieldiae
GGTGGCCCAACCCCTTGTGGGAGGGAGCTGTCGAAGGTGGGACTGGCGATTGGGACGAAGTCGTAACAAGGTAGCCGTACCGGAAGGTGCGGCTGGATCACCTCCTTTCTAAGGAGCACTTCTTACCGGGTCCTTCGGGGCGCGGTCAGAGGCCAGTACATCAGCGAATGTCTGATGCTGGTTGCTCATGGGTGGAACGTTGACTACTCGGCACACTTGACCAGCTTGTCTTCCTAGTACTGCTTCGGCGTGGAACGGAAGGGGAGTGGTGAGAGTGTCGGGCACGCTGTTGGGTGTCTGAGGGCACGGCCGTATGGCTGGGTCTTCGGTTGCCGGCCCCAGTGCACTCGAGCTCTGGCTCGGGGTGATGGGTGGTTGGTCGTTGTTTGAGAACTGCACAGTGGA
>NZ_JAVRFH010000394.1:0-405 GCF_031845825.1 Streptomyces lancefieldiae
GCGCGTGCACGGCACGCTCGTTGTCCTCCAGCGTGCGCAGGGTGCCCTCGCGGCCCGGCTGGATGCGCCAGCCGTCACCGCGGGCGAAGTTCTGGTTGACCCAGTGGCCCGGATCGGGAAACCCCGGCAGCGTTCGTGCCGTTCGGCCGTCGGAGAACCCGAGGGACGAGCGGGACGAACGGTCGGGGATGTAACGCTCGTACAACCGGGGGCTGGTGCGGTGACCGTGGTGACTTGCCTGCAGATCCCTGATCGCTTCGATGACGTCCACGAGGACCTCGCCGTGGTCGGCGGCCTCGGCCTGGGCGAGCAGCGATGCTCGGGGGATCGCCCGCCACACACCGCCACTGCGATCGTGCGCGTGTTGCCTCCACATGTGTCGCCACGGACGCGGCCACACCAGCG
>NZ_JAVRFH010000395.1:0-405 GCF_031845825.1 Streptomyces lancefieldiae
GGGCTCGCGCATCCAGCTCATGCAGCCCGGACCTGCCGCCCGCGAACTGCCCGGCACCGCACCGGACCGGGCGGTGGTGAAGGGTTCTCGCCGCGCGGAGGGCTTCAGCGCGGGGTGTCGGAGAAGGGGTGGGCAGTCTCCCCCCAAGTGAAGGCGAACTGCCCTCGGGAAGGAGCTCGCTCAGGGCACATGCGTTGCTGGGGACCCCGAACGCCAACCGGCCGACACCGGCCATCAGCACGGCTGGGCAGTCCGAGGGAGAGCAGCCCCAAGGCGGCGGTGGCCACGGCGAGCCCGGCGTTGTGCGTCCAGTGCCGGCCGCTCCGCGCCCCCGCGCCCCCACATGCCGTGCGGTGCCGAGCAGTTGTCCGGCGAGGGCGCCCGCGAGCAGGGGAGCAGGACGGC
>NZ_JAVRFH010000396.1:0-405 GCF_031845825.1 Streptomyces lancefieldiae
TCTCGGTGATGGGCGGCGAGCAGGCGGCCTCCGTCCTGGCGACGGTCAAGCGCGACCAGCTGGGCGACGACTGGAGCGCCGAGGACGAGGAAACGTTCAAGGACCCGATCCGCGCCCAGTACGAGACCCAGGGCAACGCGTACTACGCCACCGCCCGGCTCTGGGACGACGGCGTGATCGACCCCGTGGACACCCGGCAGGTGCTGGGCCTCGCCCTCACGGCCTGCGCCAACGCCCCGCTGCCCCAGAAGGACCCGGCCGGTCCCGGCTTCGGCGTCTTCCGGATGTGAGGAACAGATGACGACGATGTTCGACACCGTGCTGGTCGCCAACCGCGGCGAGATCGCCGTCCGGGTGATCCGGACCCTGCGCGAGCTGGGGGTGCGCTCGGTCGCGGTCTTCAGC
>NZ_JAVRFH010000397.1:0-404 GCF_031845825.1 Streptomyces lancefieldiae
CTTCTGGATCCTCGCGCTCAATTCCTGGATGCACACGCCGCAGGGCTACGAGATCGTCGACGGTCAGTTCCACGCGAAGGACTGGATCGCGATCATCTTCAATCCGAGCTTCCCGTACCGGCTCACGCACATGCTGATCGCGTCGGCTCTCACCACGTCGTTCGTGGTGATCGGCATCTCGGCGTTCCAGCTGCTGCGCAACCGATCGTGGGAGCCCGCGCAGCGCCTGCTGAGAACGCTGGTGGTGGTGGCTGCCGTGCTGACACCGGCGCAGATCTTCGTCGGCGACATGCACGGGCTCAACACGCTCGAGCATCAACCGGCGAAGATCGCGGCGATCGAAGGCATCTGGCATACGGAGCGCGGGGCGCCGCTGCTGCTGTTCGCCGTGCCCAACAAGGCGG
>NZ_JAVRFH010000039.1:0-78989 GCF_031845825.1 Streptomyces lancefieldiae
CCCTCGCCCTCACCGGCACAGGGAACGCCGCCTCGGCGCGGCCACGGCACCCACCCGCTCCATGCGGCGCCACCGAGCCACGAAGCGCACCCGGGCCGGGCCGAGGGCGGGCCGGAGCTTGCTTCCGCCCTGCCCGGGACGGCGGCGTGCGCATGCGTCCCTTCCCCGCCTCGCGTTTACTGAAGCGCATACGCGAACGCCGAGGGGTGGGGCGGACGAAGGAGGGCCCGTGACGACGCAGCCCGCGCCGGCAAACGCGGGGACGGACCGGGCCGAGCAGTCCCTGCGGCGCACCCTGCTCAGCCCCGGCTACCGGCGGCTGTTGCTGCTGTGCGTGCTGCTCGGTGTTCCCATCGCGCTGGCCTGCTTCTTCTTCGTCGGCCTCCAGCACGAGCTCGAGCACTGGGTGTGGACGTCGCTGCCCGAGGCGGTCGGACACGACACCCCGCCCTGGTGGTGGCCGCTGCCCGCCCTGGTACTGGCCGGGCTGGTCCTGGCACCGATCGTCACCCGGCTGCCGGGCGCCGGGGGCCATCTGCCGGTGAACGGGCTGGGCGGCGCGCCCGTCGGCCCCGGAGCGCTGCCCGGCGCCGTACTGGCCGCGCTGGCCACGCTGCCGCTCGGCGTGGTGCTGGGCCCGGAAGCTCCCCTGATGGCCGTCGGCAGCGGACTCGCCCTGCTGGCGGTGCGGCAGGCGGGCGCGGGCGCGGACCCGCGGGCGAGCGCGATCCTCGCCACGGCCGGTTCCACCGCCGCGATCTCCACCATCCTCGGCGGCCCGGTGGTGGCGGCGGTGCTGCTCATCGAGGGGGCCGGGATCGGCGGGGCGCGGCTGGTCGCGCTGCTGCTGCCCTGCCTGCTGGCCAGCGCGGCGGGCGCCCTGGTCTTCACCGGCTTCGGACAGTGGACCGGCCTGAAGATCGGCGCGCTCGGCCTGCACGACGTGCCGCCGCACGCCAACCCGGACGCGGGCGACTTCCTGTGGGGCATCCCCACGGCGGCACTGATCGCGGTGCTGGTCACACTCGCCCGCGGGCTGGGCCGCCGCACCGTTTCCTGGACGCGGCACCACACGGCCGTCCGCACCGTCGCCTGCGCCACGGCGGTCGGCGTCTGCCTCGCCGCGTACGCGCTGATCACCGGTCGCTCGCCGGCCGAGGCGGCGCTGTCCGGCCAGGCCACCCTCGCCGAGCTCGCGGCGCACCCGCATGCCTGGTCCGTGGGCGCGCTGGTCGCGCTGGTCGCGTGCAAGGGACTGGCCTGGGGCATCGCGCTGGGCAGTCTGCGCGGCGGCCCGATCTTCCCGGCCGTACTGCTGGGCACGGCGACGGCCATGGCCTGCTCCGGTCTGCCCGGCTTCGGCGCGACCCCGGCCCTCGCCCTCGGCATCTCCGCCGCGGCGGCCGCGGTGACGGGGCTGCCGCTGGCCAGCGCGGTGCTGGCGGTCCTGCTGATGCGCGCGGACGCGTACGACCAGATGCCGCTGATCGTCACCGCGTCGGTCGTCGCCTTCGTCGTCACCCAGCTGGTCCGCCGGACAGAACCGGAACCGGAACCGGATCCGCCACCCCGACCGGAACCGCCACCGGATGCGGCCGGAGGACCGGCGGCGGGGACCGCACGGTGACCGGGCGCCGGGCCGCCACCGGTCGGACCGGCACCACCGGCCCCCGTACCGCCTGGCAGGCGGCCCGGCCCTGGCTCGGGCGGGCCGGCGTCGCGGTGGCCGTGGGCGTGGCCTACTTCCTGCTCCCCCTCGACCATCTGGGCCCCGGACGCCCCGTACTGAGCTGGCTGCTGCTCACCCTGGTCCTGATCGCCGTGGCCGCGCTGCTGCTCCGGCAGGTCCGCGACGCCCTGGTCGAACGTCCGGGCGCCCGGCCCGGCCTGGTCATCGCGCTGCTGATCGTCCTGACCGTGCACGTCTTCGCAGCCGCCTACTACGCGCTCGCCAAGCAGCCGGGCGAGTTCGCGGGCCTGCACACCCGCGTCGACGCCCTGTACTTCACGGTGGTCACGCTCGCCACCGTCGGCTACGGCGACATCACCCCGCGGGGGCAGGCGGCACGGACCCTGGCCGTCCTGCAGATCCTGTACACCTTCGTGTTCCTCACCGCCGCCGCGACCACGCTGACCCGGCGGGTGCGCGACATGGTGGTCCGGCGCACGGAGCAGGACGACCGCCGCGAGGGACGGGACTGACCGGTGTTTCCGCAGCCCGATGCCCGCTTGTCACCGCCCCCGTGGGAGCACTACTGTCGCCACGCCTTGGTGAACGGGAAATCCGGTGTGATGCCGGTGCGGCCCTCGCCACTGTGAATCGGGAAGTCCGGCTCCAGCCCTCAACGGGCAGCCACTGGGTCCCACTACCCGGGAAGGCGGAGCACGGGCGGTGGTACCCGTCAGCCAGGAGACCGGCCAAGGCGCGTCGTCCATCCACGAGGTGCTGGAGAGGGTCTGCCGAGTCATGCACATAGCCGAGGGCTTTCTGCCACCGGCGCACGCGATCGCCTGGGGTGTCGCGTCCGCGCCGTTCGTCGTCCACGGAGTACGGTCACTCACCCGTGAGGTCAGGGAGCACCCGGAGAGCACCTTGCTCCTCGGCGCCTCCGGAGCCTTCACGTTCGTGCTGTCGGCCCTGAAACTGCCGTCCGTCACCGGGAGTTGTTCGCACCCGACCGGTACCGGGCTGGGCGCCATCCTGTTCCGGCCGCCGGTCATGGCGGTGCTGGGCACCATCACGCTGCTCTTCCAGGCGCTGCTGCTCGCGCACGGCGGACTGACCACGCTCGGCGCCAACGTCTTCTCGATGGCGGTCGTCGGCCCCTGGGCCGGATACGCGGTCTACCGGCTGCTGCGCCGGTTCGACGCGCCGCTGATGGTCACGGTGTTCTGCGGGGCGTTCGCCGCCGACCTGTCGACCTACTGCGTCACCAGCGTGCAGCTCGCGCTCGCCTTCCCCGACCCGAGCGGCGGCTTCCTGGGCGCCCTCGGCAAGTTCGGCTCCGTCTTCGCCGTCACACAGATCCCGCTCGCGGTGAGCGAGGGCCTGCTCACGGTGGTCGTGATGCGGCTGCTGGTGCAGTCCAGCAAGGGCGAACTGGCCCGACTGGGCGTCCTGTTGACGAAGCCCGGCAAGCAGGGGGCGGTGGCCCGGTGAGCCGCAACGCGAAGATCAACACCCTGCTGCTGCTCGCCGTGGCGGCGCTCGCGGTGCTGCCGCTGGTGCTGGGCCTCGGCGACCACAAGGAGGAGCCGTTCGCCGGCGCCGACGCCGAGGCGGAGACGGTGATCACCGAGATCGAGCCGGACTACGAGCCGTGGTTCTCGCCGCTGTACGAGCCGCCGTCCGGGGAGATCGAGTCGGCGCTGTTCGCCGTGCAGGCCGCGCTCGGCGCGGGCGTGCTGGCCTACTACTTCGGACTGCGCCGGGGACGGCGGCAGGGCGAGGAACGGGCCGCGGCGGCGCTGCGGGACGCCTCCGAAGGGGACTGAGTGCTGCCGATCGACGCGGCGGCGCACAGCAGTCGGTGGCGCCGCCGCCATCCCGTGGACAAGGCCGTGCTCGGGCTGGGCCTGACCGCGCTGGCGGTCTCACTGCCGGCCTGGCCGGGCGGGGCGCTGGTGCTGGTGACGGCGCTCGCCGTGCTGCTCGGCCCGGCGGGCGTGCCCCGGCGCCGGCTGTGGCGGGCGTACCGGATGCCGCTGGGCTTCTGTGTGACCGGGGCGCTGCCGCTGCTGGTGCGGGTCGGGGGCCCGGACGGCATCGTGGGCGTGGCGGACGGCGGTGCGGTGCGCGCCGGTGAGCTGCTGCTGCGCTCCTCGGCGGCCTCCCTCGGGGTGCTGCTGTTCGCGTTCACCACGCCGATGTCCGACCTCCTGCCCCGCCTGGTGCGGGCCGGGGTGCCGGCCCCGGTGGTCGACGTGGCGCTGGTGACGTACCGGATGAGCTTCCTGCTGCTGGACTCCGTGCGCAGGATCCGCGAGGCGCAGGCCGCACGGCTGGGGCACACCACCCGGGCCGCCGCCTGGCGTTCGCTCGGCGGACTGGGCGCCATGGCGTTCGTACGGGCCTTCGACCGGGCGGCGCGGCTCCAGTCGGGGCTCGCCGGCCGCGGGTACGACGGCACCCTGCGCGTGCTGGTGCCCGAGGCCCGCGTCTCCGTGCCCTTCACGGCGGTGAGCGTCGCGCTGCTGGCGGCGCTGGCCGCCCTCACCCTCGTACTGGAAGGCCCCCTGTCGTGAGCGAGTCGACCGAGCCGGCGCTGGTCGCCCTGCGGGGCGTGTCCTTCGCGTACGAGGAGGGCCCGGCCGTCCTCGTCGGGCTGGACTTCGCGGTGCGCGAGGGGAGGGCGCTCGCGCTGCTGGGCCGCAACGGCAGCGGCAAGACCACGCTGATGCGGCTGCTCAGCGGCGGACTCAGGCCGGGCTCCGGGACGCTGACGGTCGAGGGGACGCCGGTGGCGTACGACCGCAAGGGGCTGACCCGGTTGCGGACCACGGTGCAGCTGGTGGTGCAGGACCCGGACGACCAGTTGTTCGCCGCGTCCGTCGGCCAGGACGTGTCCTTCGGGCCGCTGAACCTCGGCCTGCCCGACGCGGAGGTCCGGTCCCGGGTCGCGGAGGCGCTCGCCGCGCTGGACATCACCGCGCTGGCCGACCGGCCCACGCACCTGCTGTCGTACGGGCAGCGCAAGCGGACCGCGATCGCCGGTGCCGTCGCGATGCGGCCCCGGGTGCTGATCCTCGACGAGCCGACCGCCGGGCTCGACCCGGACGGCCAGGAAAGGCTGCTCGCCACCCTGGACCGGCTCCCCGCGGGGGGCACCACCGTGGTGATGGCCACCCACGACGTCGACCTCGCCCTGCGCTGGTCCGACGACGCGGCCCTGCTCACCCCGGCCGGGGTGCACACCGGCCCCACGGCCCCGACGCTGGCCCGCACGGACCTCCTGCGGCAGGCGGGGCTGCGCCTGCCGTGGGGGGTGGCGGCAGCCGGACTGCTGCGCGCCCGGGGCCTGTTGACGGACTCGGCGACGGGCCCGCGTACGCCGGAGGAGCTGGCCGCGCTGACCGACTGACGGCCCGGCGGCCGGGGCAACTCGGCGTGCCGAGTCGCTGTACTCCGCGTCCCGGACGTCGGCCGACTCCTCCTCGGGCCGCTGCCGGGCGGGACGGGGGCGATCGGGGTCCGGAGGCGACGGGGCCGGTCACGGGGGACCTCTGGCCCGCGCCAGAATGACGGCACGCAGTCCCGCAGTCCCACCGGAGACGAGGATCCCGCGATGCACTCGACCTCGGCAGCCGTGGCCGGCGCCGTCACCTTCCTCTGGCTCGGCATGGTGCTGGCGATCTCCTTCCTGGAAGCACCGTTGAAGTTCCGGGCTCCCGGGGTGACGATCCCCATCGGGCTCGGCATCGGCCGGATGGTCTTCCGCGCGCTGAACCTCGCCGAGGCCGTCCTCGCCGTCGCCGTGGTCGCGGCGGTCGCCACGGGCGGTCCCTCCGCGGCCGTCGTCACGCTCACCGCGATCGCCGTGGCCGTACTGGCCGGGCAGCTCGGTGTCGTCCGCCCCCGGCTGAACCGGCGTTCCGACGCCGTGCTCGCGGGCGAGGACCCGGCGCTGCACCGCTCCCGCGCCCACCTGTACTACGTCGCGCTGGAGGTCGTGAAGGTCCTCGCCCTGCTCGCGCTGGGCTGCGTGGTCCTGGCCGGCTGAGGGAGCGGTCGGCCGGGACTGCGGCGCCGCGACGACGCGTACCCGACTTGTTGCACTATTGGTCTAGACAAGCGTGCCGCGGTGGTCAAGAGTTTGAATACAGCGAGTACAGCGCCTGCCACCCGGGGCACGTCGCCCCCCGCTGTCTCACGCACACCACCCCCACGAACACGGCGGCACCGGAACGCACCCTCGCCGTGGCACCCGGAGCACCACGCGCCAACGCCGTGCGGGCGGACCCGCCCGCAGTCGGAGACCAGCCCCACCTCGCCCCCACCGTGGTGCAGCCCCTCCCCGGAGGTCGCTGCGCGAGAGAGGAGCCCCACCGATGGAAGCGCTGGAAAAGAGCAGGGAGCACGTGATCGGACTCTTCCGAGTCGTCGTCGGGCTGCTGTTCGCCTGCCACGGAGCCGCCACCCTGTTCGGTGTCCTGGGCGGTCCGCAGGGAGCCAAGCCCGACGTCGCCGCCTGGCCCGGCTGGTGGGCGGCCGTCGTTCAACTCCTCGGCGGCGCGCTGGTGCTGTGCGGGCTGGCGACCCGGGCCGCGGCCCTGCTGTGCTCCGGGTCCATGGCGTACGCCTACTTCGTCGAGCACCAGCCGGAGGCGCTGTTCCCCCTCCAGAACGGCGGTGAGGCGGCGGCCATGTTCTGCTGGTCCTTCCTTCTCATCGCCGCCCTCGGACCGGGCCGGTGGACGCTGCCCTCACTGGCCCGCCTCCGACGCCGGCCCGGCACCCGACCGATCACGAGGACGTCGTCGACATCCTCCCTGTGAAAATCCGCCCCTGTGAGGATCCGCCGGCGCGCCTCAGGCCGAAGGCCCGCGGCGGCCCCCGCCCCGGCCCCGGCGTCGCGGCCGGGGCGACCACCGCAGCCGCGGCGGCGCACTGACGGGGACGTCGGTGGCTCCGTCGTGCAGGGCGCGTTCGGCGTCGTCTACGTCGGCACCCGCGAAGACCAGGATGTCCCCGGCGACCATCCGTACGCTCTCCCCCACGGCGACCGGGAGCGCCGCGTCCTCGTCCGGGGCGCCCCGGACGATGTCGAGGGTCCACCTGGTCGCGCGCAGGCGTACGGCGTGGTTCGCGGGGGCGGCCGCCAGTGCGCCCAGGACCCCGGCCAGCCCCCGTACCGTGGGGGCGAATTCCTGTCGCTGCCCCGTGTCGAGGGCCGAGGCACCCCGGATGAGGGTGAGGCAGCTGTTGCCGAGCAGGTCCAGGTGTCCCGTGGTCGCGATCTCCTGGTCGACGGGTTCCCGCCGGCCCCGCCAGAGGAGGGTGCGCCGGGCGACGGCGATGGTGTCGCTCCGTGTTCCGCCGAGATCGTGCAGCAGGGTGTAGACGGAACGCAGTTCCTCCCCCGGCGGTGCGTCGCGCTCCTTCTCCGGCTCCTCCAGTGCCCGCGCCGTCAGGTCCAGTGCGCGGCCCAGCCCCTCCAGCGTGGCGGCCTCGGCGCGTCTGAGCAGGGCGAGCGGGTGCGGCGGGAAGAGGAGCTGGCTGAACACGAGCGCCACGCCGGCTCCGAGCAGGGCGTCCTGCACCCGGGTGATGCCTGCCCGCTGTCCGGCCGCGACGGAGATCACCGCGCCCACGGCGGCCTGGGCCATCGTGATGCGCTCCCCGTCGACGACGAGCGCGACGAGCAGTGCGCACAGGACGGCCACGCCGACGGACGCTGCGCCGTGGCCCAGGAAGCGGAAGGCCAGTTGCCCGACGACGACGCCCGCGATGACCCCGGACAGAACCCGTACGGCGTTGGTGCCCCGCCCTCCGACGGGCGTGTTGAGCGCGACGAGGGTGGCGATCGGGGCGAAGAGCGGGACGTGGTGGTCGAAGACGTTCCTGGCGGTCCACCAGGAGAGCGCGGCGGCCGTGGCCTGCTGGAGCACAGGCCACAGGTTGTTCCTGAGGCGCAGCCACGCTTCGCGCATCGTTCTCCACGCTCGTGATCAGTACACCCGGTCGTCGTCGAAGAGGCGGTGGCCCGGCTCGTGCCAGCTCCGCAGGCCGGGGAGCCGGTCGGCCGCCTGCGGGCCCCAGCTTCCCCGTGCGTACGGCAGGGGCGGATCGGCCGGGTCGAGCACCGGCTCCACGATGCGCCAGCACTCCAGGACGGCGGGGAAGAAGGCGAAGGACTCGGGATCGCCTGCGACGGCCCCGTACAGGATGTTCTCGTACGGGAGCTCCTGCCGTCCCAGGACCTGCGCGTAGTCGACGCCGACGGGGACGGTCATCGGCCCGGTGTTCCCCTCGGGCTTGCTCAGCACCAGGTCCGCCCTGATCCCGGTGTCGCCGTCGATGCGGAAGCGGATCAGGTTCGGCGGCGTCCGCGCGTTCTCGCCGCCGAAGAGTTCCAGGGGCGGTTCGCGCAGCTCGACCACGACCTCGGTGGCGGTGACGGCCAGCGCCTTCCCGCTGCGCAGGTGGAAGGGCACGCCCGCCCAGCGCCAGTTGTCGATGAACAGGCGGGTCGCGAAGTACGTCTCGGTGGTGGAGTCCGGCTCGACACCCTCGACGTCCCGGTAGCCGTCGTACTGGCCGCGCACGGTGGCGGCGGGGTCCATCGAGCGGGTGGCGTGCAGCACCCGCCACTTCTCCAGCCCCTGGGCGCGGGCGTTGCCGGCGCTCGGCGGGTCCATCGCCAGGAAGGCCAGGACCTGCAGCATGTGGTTCTGGACCACGTCGCGCAGGCAGCCCACCGCGTCGTAGAAGGAGCCCCGGTCGGCGACGTCGAAGTCCTCGGCGAGGGTGATCTGGACGTTGTCCACGTAGGCGCGGTGCCAGATCGGCGCCAGCAGCGTGTTGGCGAACCGGGAGACCATCAGGCTCTCGACCGCGCGGTTGCCCAGGAAGTGGTCGACGCGCAGCAGGTGGTCGTCGTCGAAGTGGGTGCTCAGCTCGTCCTGCAGTTTCCGCGCGGAGTCGAGGTCGTGTCCGAACGGCTTCTCCACCACCAGGCGGGCGTCGCGGTTCAGGCCCGCCGCGGCCAGCGCGGCGGCGACCACGGTGAACAGCGACGGCGGGATCGCCAGGTAGTGCGTCACGAACCCGAACCCCGCCACGGCGTCGCGCAGCCGGGCGAAGGTGGCGTCGTCGGCGAAGTCTCCGGTGATGATGGACAGGCCCGCCGCGAACCGGGCGAAGACCGCCTCGTCGAGGTCCGTGCCCGCGGCGACGACCGCCTCCCGCGCGTGCCCGCGCAGCGCGTCGTCGTCCCAGTCGCCGGCCGCCACCCCGATGACGGGCACGGTCAGCTTGCCGGACTCGGTGAGCCGGTACAGCGCGGGCAGCAGCATCTTCCTGGCGAGGTCGCCGGTGATGCCGAAGAGCACCAGGGCGTCGGCGCGTTCGAGGTCGGAAGGGCTGAGGAGGGTGTCGCTCATCGTGAGCGTCCTTTCTCGGGAGTCACCGCACGTGGGCGTCCGCGGCCGAGGCCGACGCGTCGGGCTCGTGTCCGAAGCGGGACCGCAGGGCCGCCTGGATCTGTTCGGGATCGCGGTTGCGGGTCTCGGGCAGGTAGCGGCCGACGAAGAAGAACGCGAGGACACAGATTCCGGCGAAGATCCAGAAAGTCTCACCCTGGCCGATGGCGGACGCCAGGGGCAGGAAGGCGAGGCTGACGAGGAAGTTGGACACCCAGTTGACCGCGGTGGCCACGCTCGACCCCTCGGCCCGCACGGACGGCGGGAAGATCTCGCCGAGCAGCGTCCAGAACACCGGCCCGAGGCCGCCCGCGTAGGCGGCGATGTAGACGACCATGAACAGGAGCGTCAGCACCGAGTTCATGCCGACCACGAACGCGAGGCCGAGCATGAAGATCGTGACGGCCATGAGGGCCAGCGAGACGAGAACCATGACGCGGCGGCCCGCCCGGTCGACCAGGCGGATCGCCACCAGCGTCATGACCAGGTTGATCACGCCGATGAACACGGAGTAGAAGATGGAGTTCGACGCGTTCAGGCCGGTCTGCTGGATGATGGTCGGCGCGTAGTAGATGATCGTGTTGATGCCGCCGAACTGCTGTACGGCGGCGAGCGTGAGTCCGACGACGAGTGCCGGACGCACGTCGGGGGCGAGGAGTCTCCTGGCCCCCTGGTCACTCGCCCCGGAAGTCCGTGACCGCTTCTCGCGTTCCTCGGCGATCCGGTGCCGGGCGCGCGCGATCAGTGCGTCCGCCGTGGCCTCGTCGGTGACCGAGGCGATCGCCCTGCGCGCCGTGTCGACCCGGTCGTGGGCGATGAGCCACTGCGGCGATTCGGGGAGGACCCACAGGGTGGCCGCGACCATGAGAGCGGCCGGAACCGCGCCGACGGCGAACATGGCCCGCCACATCCCGCTGCTCGAGAAGGCGAGATTGACCAGGTAGGCGATGAGGATGCCGAGCGTGATCATCAGCTGGTTCATCGTGAGCAGCCGACCGCGGATCTTCGTCGGGGAGATCTCGGACAGATAGACCGGCACCGTCGCCGACGCCGCGCCGACCGCGAGGCCGAGGACGACACGGCCCGCCATGAGCACCGGGTATCCGTTCGCCGCGCTCGCGATCGCCGTACCGATGACGAACACCACGCCGATCGCGCCCAGGGCCTTGCGCCGGCCGAATCTCTCGGACAGCCGGCCGGCCGAGGTGGCGCCGATCACCGCGCCGATGAGCAGCACGCTGACCACGCTGCCCTGCTCGAAGGAGTTCAGGTGGAAGTCGTGCTTGATGTAGAGCAGGGCGCCCGACACGACCCCGGTGTCGAAGCCGAAGAGGAAACCGCCCAGAGCGATCGCGGCGGCCCAGCGGGTGATCTTCCGCTGCCCCTGAGGGGAGACCTCGGTGAGTGGTCCGCGGGTGCCTGGTTCCTCGGAGAAGCCCTGAACCATGTCACTTCCTCGTGTCTCGCGTCTCGCCCATGTCTCGACAGGTCCGTCCGATCAACGTCACCACCCTTCGGGACGCGTGCACACAAGAGCGGAGCAATCGGGTGGTTCACGCGGTGAGCGGGCAGCGCCGCCTCCGGGGCTCCCTCGGCGGGGTAGTGGCCGCAGCCGGGGAGTACAACGCTTTCCGCGTCGTCCGCAGCAGGCTCGCGCCGCGGCCGGCCGGTGTGAGTGCGGGGGCTCCGGCGGCCCCTCCGTCGGACGGCGGGCCCGCATTCGGCCGGCAGATGCCGAGTGCCCGCTCGGTGTGTGTCCCGGACCGAAGCCTTCCGGGCCCGGTTCGAGCTTCTGACGAGCACGCCGACGGCCCGGCTATCGCGTCGGGAGGGCTTCGGACACGCACTCCGCCCACACCGTCTTGCCCGGTCCTCCGGACCGCAGGTGCCAGCCCCAGCGGGTGGCGAGCCCCGCGACGAGGAGCAGCCCTCGGCCGCCGGTGTCCTCGGCGCCGGGGACGGGCACCGTCTCCGGGCCGGGCGGCGTCCGTTCGGTACGGGTGTCGGTGACCTCGATCCGGACCGTACGGGCGGGTGCGCTCAGGCGCTGGAGCAGGTGGAAGTCCCGGCCGGTGACATGTCCGTGCCGTACGGCGTTGGCGGTCAGCTCCCCGACGACCAGCACGATCTCCTCGTGCGGGCCGGTGCCGTACGGGATGCCCCAGGCGTCCAGCCGGTGCGCGGCCAGTCTGCGGGCGAGGCGGGCGCCGCGCGGGGTGGAGGTGAAACGCATCTCGAAGGTGCGGATCACGTCATCGGTGGGGGCCGTGGGTCGGGAGGAGCCGATGGGGCTGGGGAGTTGACTCGTCATGCCGACAACGGTGTCCTCGGTCGCGTAGCGTGACCAGCGGTGACGCACCGACGCGGCCCGTTGTACGCGCGGTGGCTGCACGGGTACGAGGCGCAGGGCGTGTCGACGCTGCCGGGACGGGCGTTGGGGCAGGGAGGCGGTAGTGATGACCGAGGTGACGGACGCGGGGGCCGGGGCCGTGGTGGCAGGCGACGCGGGACAGGCGGCGGACACGTCCGGCCAGGGCGTGGTCACCGCGTTCGGACAGACGCTGAAGACGTTGCGGGTGCGGGCGGGCCTGGAGCGCGAGGAGTTCGGACGGCGGATCGGGTACTCGGCGTCCACGGTCGCGTCGTACGAGCAGGGGCGGCGGATTCCGTCGCCCAGGACCATCGAGCGGGCGGACGAGGTTCTCGACGCGGGTGGGCTGCTGACGGTGTGGAAGGAGCAGGTGGAGCGGGCTCAGTATCCGGTGTTCTTCCAGGGGATGGCGGCCTTGGAGAAGACGGCCATCGAGTTGCTCTCGTACGACACACTGGTGGTGAAGGGCCTGCTCCAGACCGAGGAATACATGAGGGCGGTGCTGGCCATGCGGCGGCCACCTCTGGACCAGGAGACGATCGAACAGCGGGTGGCGGCGCGACTCGCTCGTCAGGACATTCTCGACCGGCGGCCCGCACCCCTGCTGAGCTTCGTGATGGACGAGTCGGTATTGCGTCGCCGGCTTGGCGGTAAGGACGTACTTCGAGGGCAGTTGGAGCATCTGCTGCTCGTCGGCCAGAAGCGGAATGTCGAGATTCAGATCAGTCCGCTCGCTTGCGAGGAAAGCGCGGGCGTGGACGGGCCGTTCACGGTCGTCACGCGTGACGACGGCAAGAAGTTCGCATACACCGAGGCACAGGGAACCAGCACCCTGCAGACCGACCCGCAGCAGGCAGCGCTCGCCGCCGCCCGTTATGGGATCATCCGATCGCAGGCTCTCACTCCGCGAGAGTCCCTGGAATTCACCGAGAGGTTGCTGGGAGAGCTATGAACACCGCTGAGTCCTCGGCCGTCGCGTCCGGCCTCCCCTGGTTCAAGAGCAGCTACAGCGGAGCGGAGGGCGGCGACTGCGTCGAGGTCGCGGCCGACACGGGAGTGGTGCACATCCGGGACTCCAAGGCCGTGACCGGGCCCGTCATCCGTGTGTCGCGTCAGGCGTGGGCGGGGTTCGTCGGGGAAGCCTGACGGCCGTACCCGAAGCCGAAGCCACCCGGCCCCGCAGAGCGTCGCCAGGTCGACCAGGAGCAGGTCGTCGCGGCGGGCCGCGGACTCGATCAGGTCCGGGTGGAACCCGTGCAGGGAGAACAGGGCCAGGGCGGTGCCCGTGGTGTCGTGGCCCTGGTCGGCGAGCAGGGTGCGGGTACGTTCCAGGCGTTGCAGGTCGCCGGTGCCGCGGCGGGCGGCGGTGGCCTTGGCCTCACCGAGCAGGGCGATCCGGGCGCGGGGGGCCTGCGGGCGCTCGCCCAGGGCCAGGGCGATGACGTCGACCTCTCGTGCTTGGTGCGGGCCGCGGCGTCCGCCACCTCGGTGGTACCGACCGGGCCGGGCGGGCCCCCGGGAAGCAGGGTGCGGGCCTACCGGCGGGTGAAGGCGCGGGCCGGCTCCTCGAAGTGGGGGCCGAGGATCTTGGAGTTGAAGGTCGGCGCCGCGGCCTGCCACGCCTCTTCGGCGAAGCCCTGCTCGACGGTGGCCGCCTGCGGCAGGGTGATCAGCTGGTTGAAGCGGATGCCGGGATCGGCCAGGGTGATGACCGGGTGGCGGGGACGCAGGATGTCCTGCTCGCGCTGGATGTAGCCGGTGGACTCCGGGACATCGAGCGGGTGGGTGACCACGTTGCGCGGCCGGCGGCCGGCGGTGGATGGATCAAGTCTGAAAGCTTCAGCACAAATTCCACACATCCTCTCTTCATACCGGCCCCGATGGTCTAGATTGACCGTGCTTCAGCTGATCGAAGTCGAGGCGACCATTAATGATCTTTTAGGTCCGGCGCTACGGAAAGCCAGCAGTGCGTCCCCGGCACCGTAAGTGGGGATGATCAATTCCTGGAGCCCGAGGGGGGCCTTGGATGCGGGGAGCACCCGAGGTTTCGACGGGATTTCGCGCACCTCGACAGTCCGGCAGGAATGCGAGTCCGCTGCCGTCGGGGTGAGCCGTTCACGTAGCTCTGCAACAGCCGGGACGTCATGCGTGGGGGAGGCGGGGGCCTCCCGCGGGGAGGAACAGCGCGGCACGGGGGGGCGGGGGCCTCCCGGGGGGAGGAACAGTGTTGGGCGAACACGTCGAGCCACTGGGGACCTGGGGGGTTCTGTGCGGCAAGGGGGATTATTCAGCCCGTTTTCGCCGGCGCGCGGGCGTCTGGCGAACGGGGCGATCAGCCAGCCCGCGACCGACTGGGAACAGCAGTACCGCCGTACCGTGATCACCAGCGATACGGTGACCACCGCCTTCGTGGTGGCGTCGATCGGCAACTTCTTCGGAGCCCGGGACGCGGCCAACTGGCACGAGAAGTGGGGAATTCTCGCATTCGGCACCGAACTCCTGGTGCTGGGCGCGCTTGCGGTGAGCCGGTCCTGGGCTCCGGCCGTTCTCGGCCAGGGCGCCGAGGAATTCCGCCGGCTCGGACGCTCACTGTTCATGGCGACCGTCGTACTGGCACTCGGCGGAATCGCTCTCACCTCGCGCAACATCAAACTCTGGATCTTCGTCGCGATCCCCGCGATCGCGTTTCTCACCATGATCGCGCGGTATTTGCTGCGCCTGTGGCTGCACAAACAGCGGAAAGAAGGACGGTGTCTGCGACCGGTGCTCGCCGCCGGGAGCCCGGCCACCGTGCGCGACCTGATCGCCCGGACCCGTAAGTTCCCGCACCTCGGCTGGCGGGTGGAGGCGGTGTGCACGGCGGACGGTCTCGGGCTCGACGGTGACCGACTGGACGGGGTCCCGGTCGTCGGCCGACTGGCGGACGTCTCGGGCCACGTCCGCCGCGACGGCTACCGTGTCGTCGCGGTCACACCGGACCCGCACTGGTCACCGGACCGGCTGCAGCGGCTGGCCTGGAACCTCGAGGGCAGCGACGCCGAGATGGTCGTGGCCCCCGTGCTGATGGAGGTGGCCGGCCCGCGGCTGCACGTCGACGCGGTGCTGGGGATCCCGCTGCTGCGGGTCAGCATGCCGACCTTCACCGGGGGGCGCCGGGCGGTCAAAGGGGTCGTCGACCGGTTGGGCGCGGCGATCCTGCTGATGCTGTTCGCGCCGCTGATGGTGTTCGTCGGGCTGCTCGTGCTGGCGGACAGTCCGGGCGGCGCGTTCTACCGCCAGCGCAGGGTCGGCAAGGACGGCCGCGAGTTCACCATTCTCAAGTTCCGCACCATGGTCGCCGGGGCCGACCGGGCACGTGCCGGGCTGACCGACCGCAACGAGGGCGCCGGCCTGCTGTTCAAGCTCCGCCGGGATCCGCGGGTGACCCGGGTGGGGGCGGTGCTGCGCCGGTACTCGATCGACGAGCTCCCGCAGTTGTTCAACGTACTCACCGGATCGATGTCGCTTGTCGGTCCGCGGCCTCCGTTACCGGAGGAGACCGCTGCGTACGGCCCGGACATCCGGCGGCGGCTGCTGGTCAAGCCCGGACTCACCGGTCTGTGGCAGATCAGCGGACGCAGCGACCTGCCGTGGGAGGAGGCGGTCCGCCTCGACCTGCGGTACGTGGAGGACTGGTCGCTCGCCCTGGACACAGTGATCCTGTGGAAGACGCTGCGTGCGGTGCTCCACGGGCAGGGGGCCTACTGATGCGCGGGGGGCTGCGACTCGGCGGTCCCACCGACGCGCGAACCGCAGGCCGCAAGGGCCTGCCTGGGGGGAGGGACGGGTCATGAGAGTCAGCGTTTTCGGGCTCGGCTACGTCGGCTGCGTGTCGGCCGCGTGCCTGGCCGGCATGGGTCACGAGGTCATCGGGGTGGACGTCAACCAGGTGAAGGTCGACCTGGTCAACGACGGCAAGGCCCCGGTGGTCGAGGAGCGGATCGGCGAGCTCATCGCCGACGTCGTCCGGAGCGGAGCGTTACGCGCCACCGACGACGTCCGTGAGGCGATCGCGGGCAGCGAGGTGTCGCTGGTCTGCGTGGGCACGCCGTCGGAGCCCAACGGCAGCCTGTGCACCACGTACTTGGAGCGGGTCACCGAGCAGATCGGCGCCGCACTGGCCGAGGGGGCCGAGCAGGGGGACCGGCACACCGTCGTGTTCCGCAGCACCATGCTCCCGGGCACCTGCCTGAACCTGCTGGTACCGATCCTGGAGAAACACGTCGGCGGCACGGCCGGGGTGGACATCGGGGTAGCGGTCAACCCCGAGTTCCTGCGCGAGGGCACGAGCGTGCGGGACTTCTTCGACCCGCCCAAGACCGTCATCGGCGAGCTCGATCCGGCCAGCGGCGACGCGGTGACGGCGCTGTACGACGGCTTGCCCGGCGAGGTGTTCCGGGTGCCGATCCCGACGGCCGAGGCGATCAAGTACGCGGACAACGCCTTCCACGGCCTCAAGATCGGCTTCGCGAACGAACTGGGCGCGGTGTGCCAGGCGCTCGGGGTGGACTCGCACCAGGTGATG
Source organism: Streptomyces lancefieldiae (assembly GCF_031845825.1). Lineage (NCBI taxonomy): Bacteria > Bacillati > Actinomycetota > Actinomycetes > Kitasatosporales > Streptomycetaceae > Streptomyces > Streptomyces lancefieldiae. The sequence continues at coordinate 16,077 of NZ_JAVRFH010000039.1, forward strand.
GACGTGTTCCTGGCCGACCGCAAGCTGAACATCAGCCCCGCCTACCTGCGGCCCGGCTTCGCCTTCGGTGGCTCCTGCCTGCCCAAGGACCTGCGCAGCCTGGTCCACGCGGCGCAGCGGGCCGACGTCTCCGTGCCCATCCTCGCCCATGTGCTGCCCTCCAACTCCGACCATCTGCAGCGCGCGGTGGAGCTGGTCGAGCGCACCGGCAAGCGCCGGGTGGGCCTGTTCGGGCTGTCCTTCAAACCCGGCACCGACGACCTCCGCGAGAGTCCGCTCGTCGAGCTGGCGGAGCGGCTCTTCGGCAAGGGGTACGACCTGCGGATCCACGACGCCAACGTGAGCCTGTCCCGGCTGCTCGGCGCGAACCGCGAGTACATCGAGACCCGGCTGCCGCACCTCGCGCAGCTGCTCGCGGATTCCGTCGACGCGGTGCTCGAGCACGCCGAGGTGTGCCTGGTCGGGACCAGGGACCCGGCCGTGCTGTCGGCGCTGCCCCATGGCGACGGCCCGGTGATCGTCGATCTCGTCCGCCTTCCCGACGCCGAGGCGCGCCGGGCCGAACCGGGGTACGTGGGCCTTGCTTGGTGACACATCGTTCGAGGAGACGGCCGGCGGCGACCGGCCGGGCCGGCGTGCGCTGATCCTGGTGGAGAACCTGTCGGTGCCGTTCGACCGGCGGGTGTGGCAGGAGTGCACGACGCTGCGCGACGCGGGCTGGGAGGTGCACGTCATCTGTCCCCGGGGGAGCAAGCGGGACACGGAGCCGGAGGCGGTGATCGACGGGGTGCGGATCCACCGCTACCCGTTGCGCGCGGCCACCGGAGGCCCGGCCGGCTATCTGCGGGAGTACGGAACGGCGTTGTGGCACACGGTCCGGCTGGCCCGGAAGGTCGGCCCGGTCGACGTGGTCCACGCCTGCAACCCGCCCGACCTGCTGTTCCTGCCGGCCCTGTGGATGAAGCGGCACGGCGCGCGGTTCGTCTTCGACCAGCACGACCTGGTACCCGAGCTGTACCTCTCCCGGTTCGACCGCGGTGAAGACCTGCTCTACCGCGGCGTGTGCGCGCTGGAACGGCTGACCTACCGGGCCGCGGACGTCGTGCTCGCCACGAACGAGAGCTACCGGGACGTCGCGGTGCGCCGTGGCGGTCGACGGCCGGCGGACGTCTTCGTGGTGCGCAGCGCACCCGACATCGACCGGTTCCACCCCGTACCGCCCGAGCCGGAGCTGAAGCGCGGCAAGCCTCATCTGCTGTGCTACCTCGGCGTCATGGGCCCGCAGGACGGCGTCGACTACGCCCTGCGGGCCCTCGCGAAGCTGCGCGACGAGCTCGGACGGACCGACTGGCACGCGGTGTTCGTCGGCGCCGGCGACTCCTTCGACGCGATGGTGGAGCTGTCCCGGCGGCTCGGGCTCACGGACCAGGTCCAGTTCACCGGGCGCGTTCCGGACGCCGACCTGGTGCGCTACCTGTCCACCGCGGACGTGTGCCTCTCCCCCGACCCGCGCAATCCGCTCAACGACGTGTCGACCATGAACAAGGTCCTGGAGTACATGGTGATGGGCCGGCCGATCGTCTCGTTCGACCTGAAGGAGGCGCGGGTCTCCGCCGGTGACGCCGCCGTCTACGCGCCCGCCGACGACGAGGCGGCGTTCGCCGGGCTCGTCGCGCTGCTGATGGACGATCCGGAGGAACGGACCCGGATGGGCAAGATCGGCCAGGAGCGGATCAGCGGACCGCTCTCCTGGCGGAACTCGCAGGCGTCGCTGCTCGCCGCCTACGCCGCTGCCTGCCGTGACCGCGCTCCGGCGCCGACGGGCCGCCCGGCCCGGGCGAGGAAGAGGCCGCGCCGTTGAGCGACGACACGATACGCCTGGTCACGATCGGGCGGATTATCCGTCGGCGCCGACGGCTCCTCACCCTCCTCGCCCTGGTGGGTGCGCTCGTCGGCTACGGCACCTCCGTGCTCTTCCCGCCGCGTTACACGACGTCGGCCTCGGTACTGCTGCCGGGGGCGTGGGAGGAGCGCGAGTTGGTGACGCAGGCGGAGATCGCGACCAGTTCGGTGGTGATCGACCGCGCGGCCGCCACGCTCGACTGGAGCGGGGTCGGCGGCGGCGAGCTGCGGGACCGGGTGAGCGCCAAGACCGCGGACGGGAACATCATCAGGATCTCGGGCACGGCCGACACCCCGGAGCGGGCGCAGCAACTCTCCGACCAGCTCGCCCAGCAGTTCGTCACCTTCGCCGCGCGGCTCGCGGGCGACGACACCGACTCCGAGGCGGCGACGCAGCCCGAGGCGCTGCGGCAGATGGTGGTGCAGACCAGCCGCCGCATCACCGAGCTGGCCGACGCGGCCGACCCGGGGCAGACCGTGGAGAGCGTGCAGACCCGCACCGAGCTCGCGAAGCTGCGCACCGCGCTGCAGGAGGCCATCACCAAGCTGGACGAGGTCGACCCGGCCGCCAACAAGGCCCACATGGTCGTCATGGGGCCGGCGGCCCGGCCGGACGGCGAGGCACCGCCGACGAGGGTGCAGCTCGTCGTCGCCGGGGCGCTGCTGTTCTTCCTGCTCGCGGTCGTCGGTCATCTCGCCGCCGCACGGATGAGCCGCCGGCTGCGGACCGAACCGGAGATCGCGGCGGCGCTGGGCTCGGTGCTGCTGGGCACCGTCGACGTACCTGCCGAACGGCCCGCGCACCGGCCGCAGGACCATGGCCGGCGGGCCCGGATCCGCCGGCTGCTCGGAGTCGACACCCGGTGGGACGTACCGACCCCGCGGGCGTCCGGCGACGAGGCCGACCGGCGGATCCGCCACCGGCGGGTGTGCGCCCGCCTCCGGGACCGGCTGCCGGCCCCCCGGCGGCTGCTGGTCGTCGTCCCGGACGGCGACGAGATCGCCCGCCGGGCCGCCGGGCAGCTCGCCGCCGAGGCCGAGAGCGATCCGCTGCTGCGGGTGGTGGAGGTCTCGGTGGCCCGGCCGATGGTGCCGGACCACGACACCGAGTCGGGTGCCCTGGTGGTGCTCAGCGCGGGCAACTGGACCGCGGATGAGCTCAACGGCGTCGCGGAGGCGTGTGCGGACGCCGGGCACGAGGTCGTCGGCATCGTCGTCGCCGGCACGGTCCGGGCCCGTCCGGCACGGTCCGCCGCCCCTCCACCCGATGAGGCCACTCCGGCACTCGCGGTTCGCGACCACGCCACCGGAGGTTCGGTGTGACGACGAGCAGGACTTCGGAGTCGTCCGCCGCCGCTCCCCTGGTGGATCTGCAGGCGCTGGTCGTGGCGGTGCGCAGGCGCCGCCGCCTCTGGTGCTCCCTGGCGCTGCTGGGGCTGCTCGTCGGCGCGGCGGTGGCGGTCCTGATGCCGCCGCCGCCGACCGCGGTCACCAAGGTGCTGGTCGCGCACAAGGAGGACCAGCCGAACGACACCGGAACGCTGATCCGCACCGACGTCGCGCTGCTGCAGACCACGCGGATCGCCGACAGGGCGCTGCAGGCCCTCAAGTCCCCGGAGAACCCGGAAGACTTCATGCGGGACTACCGGGGCACCGGCTTGACCAACAACCTGCTGCAGATCGAGGTCTCGGGTGACAGCGACGCGGAAGCGGTGGCCCGGGCCGAGGCGCTGGCCGACGCGTTCGTCGCGGACCACGTGAGGCGGATGCGGGAGACCGCGGCGGCCGACGCCAAGGCCCTGCTCGACCAGCGTGACCGCATGCGGAAGGAACTCGCCCAGGTCAACGAGGCGATCGGGGACGGACCGCCTCAGGCCGACCCGAAGGCATCGGCGGACCTCGAGTCGCTCTTCGCCCGCCGGGCCGAACTCACCTCGCGGATCGCCGACTTCGACCAGCGGGCCGCGGAGGCCCGCATCGGCACACCGCACCTCATCGCCGGCACCCAGATCGTGGACGCACCGCGCGCGGTGCGGCACTCCCTGCCGAGGACCGCTGCCACCGACTCCGCGATCGGGCTCGTCCTCGGGCTCGTCCTCGGACTCGCGCTGGCCGCGGTCGGAGCGGTGGTGGCGGACCGCCCCGTGCTGCGCCGGGAGATCGCGGCCAACCTCGGCGCCTCGGTCATCGCGGAGCTGCCCCGCCGGTCGGCCGGGCTGTGGCGGCGCCGACGGATCCGGGCGGCACGCGACCGGCTCACCGCGTCACTGGCCCGCACCGTGCGCGGCTCCACGGAACCGGTGTCGCTGCTGGAGCTGGGCTGTGCGCGCAGCGCGAGCGTGATCGCCCTGGACCTCGCCGGGGCGCTGGAGGCGGAGGGGCCGGTGGTCGTCGTCGATGGTCTGCCCGGCCCGCAGCTCGCGGATCGCCGCCCGAAGTCGGGAGACCCGACCGTGGTCAGCGGCGAACGTGCCGTGGCCGTGTCGCCCCAGGAGCGCCGGCTCGGCGTCGGCTCGGTGGCGCCCGGTACGGCGTGGACCGACCTGCGGTACCTCGGCACCCGGACCGTGCTCGTCGTGCGTGCCGGGCACGGCAGCGCCGCATGGCTGCACACCGTGGCGCGGCAGCTCGCGGACCAGCGCGTCGCGGTGGTCGGCGTGGTGCTGATCGACCCCGATCCGCGTGACCGCACCGACGGCACGCTGTGGGACGGGCCGCACACCGCGCGGCGCGGCCCGGGCGAGCGGCCGGCCCGGCACAACGGTGGGGAAACCTCCCACGCCGTCCGGGCAGTGGAGGAGGACCCGCCCCACACGGAGCGGCTGCCGATGTGGGCGGCACGGGTCCCGGACAGCGACCACGACCAGGAGGCGCGGTAGGACATGTGTGGCATCGCAGGCACTTACCGATGGCCGGACGGGAAGGTCGTGACCGACCGGCTCACCGACACCCTCGCCCACCGCGGTCCGGACGGGTCGGGCCGCTACGGCCACCCCGTCGGTGACGGCGAAGTACACCTCGGGCACCGTCGGCTGGCCATCATCGACCTGTCCGAGACCGGCGCCCAGCCGATGGTCTCGGACGGCCTCGTCCTGACGTACAACGGCGAGCTGTACAACGCGCCCGAGCTGCGTGCCGAGCTGTCGGCCGCCGGGGCGCGCTTCCGCGGTACCTCCGACACCGAGGTGCTGCTGGAGGCCTGGCGGCGCTGGGGCACGGACTGCCTGCCCCGGCTGCGCGGCATGTTCGCGTTCGGGATCTTCGACGAGCGGACCGGGGACCTGGTGCTCGCCCGCGACCAGCTCGGCGTCAAGCCGCTGTTCCTGCTCCGGCGCGGCGAGGGCCTGGTGTTCGCCTCCGAGCTCAAGGCGCTCGCCGCCGCGACCGGCGGGTCACTGGAGGTGGACCACGCGGCGCTGGTGGCCTCGTTGCTGTACTACTGGGTGCCGGACTCGCGGTGCGCGTTCCGCGAGGCGGAGAAGCTGCCGCCGGGGAGCTGGCTCAGGTGCCGGCCGGACGGCCGGGTGGAGCGCGGCCGGTTCTGGAACCTGAAGGACGTCGCCGCCGAGGGCCGGGAACGGGCCCTGAGCGGCGAGCTGCCGGAGCTGGCCGCCGTCGTCGAGGAGTCGACGCGGCGCCACCTGCTCTCCGACGTACCCGTGGCGACCTTCCTCTCCGGCGGCCTCGACTCCAGCTACCTGACCGCGCTGGCGGCCCGCCACCGGCCCGGGATCTCCGCCTACACGATCGGGTTCCGCGCCGAGGACGCCAGGTTCGAGGCGATGCCGGACGACCTGCGCTACGCCCGGCAGGTGGCCGAGCGGTTCGGTGTCGACCTGCACGAGATCGAGATCGCCCCGAACGTGCTCGACCTGCTGCCGCGCATGACGTACCACCTGGACGAGCCGATCGGCGACCCCGCCGCGATCAACACGTTCCTGATCTGCTCGGCCGCCCGGGAGGCCGGGGTCAAGGTGATGCTGTCGGGCATGGGCGCCGACGAGCTGTTCGCCGGGTACCGCAAGCACCTGGCCAACCTGATCGCGCTGCGCTACCAGCGCGTCCCGCGGCCCCTGCGGCGCGGGGTGTCCAGGGCCGTGGACCGGCTGCCGGTCGCCACGGCCCGCCGGGGGTACCGGTCGGTGCGCTTCGCCAAGCGGTTCCTCTCCTTCGCCGAACTGCCGGAGGAGACCGCGTTCCGGCGCAGCTACACCATGTACGACCAGGAGGAGCTGCTCGCCCTGATCGATCCGGACCTGGCCCCGGCGGTCGACGACGTGCTGACCGAGCACGCGGACGTCTACCAGGACAACGACCTCGACGACTTCGTCAACCGCATGTGCCTGGGCGACGCCCGGATGTTCCTGCCGGGCCTGAACCTCACGTACACGGACCGCTCCAGCATGGCCGCGTCGACCGAGGTGCGGGTGCCGTACGTGGACGTCGAGGTGGTCAGGGCGGCGTTCGCCGTACCCGGTGACCGCAAGATCGTCGGACGGCAGGGCAAGGCCGTCCTCAAGGAGGCGGCCGGCACGGTCCTGCCCCGGGAGATCGTGTACCGGCCCAAGGGCCTGTTCAGCGCCCCGCTGCGGGCCTGGATGAGCCGGGATCTGGCACCGCTGGTGCGTGAGGTGGTCAACGACGGCGAGCTCGTCCGTTCCGGGTTCCTGCGCCGTGACGCGCTGGCCCGGATGGTCGCCGAGGACGCCGCAGGGCAGCGGGACTTCTCCAAGCATCTGTGGCACGTGCTGACCCTCGAGTACTGGTATCGCGACGCGACCTCCGGGTCCGGCCGGAGCACTCGGTCAAAGGCTTAGGAAGAGGAGTTCGGGTGAAACAGGTTGTGCAGAACTACAAGAGCGGCGAGCTGGCGGTGCTCGACGTGCCGGTGCCGGGGTGCAAGCCGGGCGGTGTGCTGGTCCGCAGCGCCTACTCGCTGATCTCCACCGGGACCGAGCTCATGAAGGTGTCCGAGGCCGGCATGTCGATGCTGGGCAAGGCCCGCTCCCGGCCGGACCAGGTGGCCAAGGTCGCGCGGAGCGTGGCCACCAACGGGGTGCCCGCCACCTACCGCAAGGTGATGGGCAAGCTCGACTCCTACACGCCGCTGGGCTACTCGCTGTGCGGGGTGGTCGAGCAGGTCGGCGCCGGGATCGACGACGTGAAGGTCGGCGACCTCGTGGCCTGCGCCGGAAACGAGCACGCGTTGCACGCGGAGCTGAACTGGGTGCCGAAGAACCTCTACGCCCCGGTGCCGGACGGTCTCGCGCCGCGGCACGCGGCCTTCGGCACCGTCGGGTCGATCGCGCTGCAGGGCGTCCGCCAGGGCGAGCCGCAGCTCGGCGAAGTCGCGCTGGTCATCGGCCTCGGACTGATCGGGCAGCTGGTGGTCCAGCTCCTCGCCGCCTCGGGAGTCCGCGTCGTCGGCGTCGACCCCGACCCGGCGCGCTGCGAGCTCGCCGAGCGCCTGGGCGCCGCGGCCTGCGGTGATCCCGCGTCCGCGGGCGTGGAGAGGGCCGTCGCCGAACTCACCGGCGGTCACGGTGTGGACCAGGTGTACCTGGCCGCCGGCGGCGGCAGCAACCAGCCCGTCGAGCTGGCCGCGCGGCTGTGCCGGGACCGGGGCCGGGTCGTCGACATCGGCAAGTGCCGTCTGGACCTGCCGTGGAACGCGTACTACGAGAAGGAGCTCGACGTCCGGTTCTCCCGCAGTTACGGCCCCGGACGCTACGACCCGGAGTACGAGCTCGAGGGGCGGGACTACCCGATCGGCTACGTGCGCTGGACCGAGCGCCGCAACCTGGCGTGCTTCCTCGACCTCCTCGCCCGCGACCGCGTCGACGTGGAGCCCTTGGTCTCCCACACCGCCGGCTTCGACGACGCCGTCGAGACCTACCAGCGTCTGAAGGACGGCGACCTGAAGGCCGTGGCCGTGCTGTTCCGGTACGCCGAACAGGCGGGAGAAACGGGGGCAGCGGGGGAAGCGGAGGAGGCGGGGGCCCCGGCGGTGGCCGTTCCCGCGGTGAAGCGTCGCGACGACCGGGTGCCCGCCCCGGCCCGGGCCGCGAAGGCGCCGGTGCGCCTCGCGTTCGTCGGCGCGGGGAACTACGCGACGTCGATGCTGCTGCCGCACCTGGCGCAGCGCGACGGCGTCGAGCTGTCCACGGTCGTCACCACGACGGCGCTGTCCGCGGCCAACGCGCAGCGCAAGTTCGGCTTCGCCGAGGCCACCACCGATCTCGACGCCGTACTCGGCGACCCGTCCATCGACGCGGTGTTCGTGGTCACCCGCCACAGCTCGCACGCCGAACTGACCCAAAGGGCGCTGCTGGCCGGCAAGGCGGTGTTCGTGGAGAAGCCGTTGGCGCTCACCGAGGACGAGCTGGCCGGCGTCCTCGCGGCGGTGGAGAAGTCCGGCAACGACCGGCTGCAGGTGGGCTTCAATCGCCGGTTCTCACCGCTGCTGCGGGAGGCCAGGCAGCGGTTCGGCGCCCGCACCGGGCCGGCCGGCGTCCGCTACCTCGTCAACGCGGGCCGGCTCGACCACGGCAGCTGGTACCTCCGACAGGGCACCGAGGGCTCGCGGTTCGCCGGTGAGGGCGGGCACTTCATCGACACGGCGAGCTGGCTGCTCGAGGCCGACCCGGTCTCGGTGTACGCGGTCACCACGCCCGGCAACGAGGACCTCCAGGTCGTGCTGCGTTACCCGGACGGCTCCACCGCCACCATCAGCTACGTCACCACCGGCCCGGCCGGTTTCCCCAAGGAGACGCTGGACCTGGTCGCGGACGGCCGTGCGCTGCGGCTCGACGACTTCGTCCGTGCCGCTGTCTACGACGGCCGCCGCAAGCGGTGGGTCGGTTCCGGGCTGCCCAAGGCCCGGGACAAGGGCCAGTTGGCCGAGCTGGCAGCGTTCATCAGGGCCGTGCGGACCGGCGGGCCGATGCCGGTGCCGCTGGAGTCGCTGGTCGCCACCACGGCGGCCACCCTCGCCGTGCAGGCGGGCCTGGCGGGTGGTGCGCCGGTGACGCTGGCGAGGGCGCGATGACGGTGAGCTCCGGGAGTCCGGGCTGGTACCTGCGGCGGCTGTCCCGGATGGGACCGCGGGAGGTCGGCGGCCGGATCGCCGACGCGGTGCGCAGGCGGCGGTGGCGGTCGGCGCGGCCGGAGTGCCCGCGCGTGACCGGCGCCCGGTTCACCGCCGTACTGCCCGCGGGGGCGATCGCCGTGGTGCCCCCGGACGCCGCGAAACGTCTCCTCGCCGAGGCGGACCGGCTGATGGCCGGGCACGTCGAGTACTTCGGGGTGGTCCGCGACGACCTGACCGACCCGGACTGGTGGTACGACCCGAAGACCGGGCGCCGGGCTCCGTGGGGCTACGCCTTCGACGTGCCGTACCGCAACGAGGACGTGGTCGGGGACATCAAGCAGATCTGGGAGCTGTCCCGGCACCAGTACCTCACCGTGCTCGCCGCCGCCTACGCGATCACCGGGAACGAGCGGTACGCCGAGCGGGTGGCCGAGCACCTGCGGTCGTGGTGGGCGGCCAACGCGCCGCTGCGCGGCGTGCACTGGACCAGCGGCATCGAGCTCGGGATCCGGCTGCTGTCCTGGGTGTGGATCCGCCGGCTGCTCGACGGATGGCCGGGCGCGGCCGCTCTGTTCGAGGGCAACCCGGTGGCCGTCCAGCAGATATGGCACCACCAGCGCTGGCTGGCCGCCTTCCCCAGCCGGGGGTCCTCGGCGAACAACCACGTCATCGCCGAGACCGCCGGGCAGTTCGCGGCGGCCTGCGCGTTCGGGTGGTTCCCCTCCTCGGCGCGTTGGCGGACCGACGCGCTGCGGTCGCTGGAGCGGCACCTGCGGAGCAACACCTTCGGCTCCGGCCTCAACCGCGAGCTGGCCACCGAGTATCACGGACTGGTGCTGGAGCTCGGCCTGGCCGCGGTGGCCGAGGCGGATGCCGCGGGCCGCCCGGTCCCCGCGTCGATCCGGCTGGTGCTGCTGCGGATGACCGACGCGCTCGCGGCCGTCGTGGACAGCCGGCTGCGGCCTCCGCGCCAGGGGGACGCGGACGACGGGCACGGTCTGGTCGTGGACGGCTCGGGCACCGACCGCTGGGCCTCTCTGCTGGCCACCGGGGACGCCGTGTTCGGCCGGCTCGACTGGTGGCCGGCGGTGACCGGCACCGATGTGCGCACCCCGCTGCTGGCCGCGCTCATCCGGCCGTACCCGAAGCGGGGAACCGCGCCGGCCGCGTCCCGCCCGGCGAGCCGACCGGCCCATTTCGCCGACGCGGGCATGACCGTCCTGCGGGGTCCGGCGGGGATCTGGTGCCGCTGCGACGGCGGTCCGCACGGCTTCCTGTCCATCGCCGCGCACGCCCACGCGGACGCGCTGTCCGTGGAGGTCCGGCACGACGGGGTCGACGTGCTCGCCGACCCGGGGACGTTCTGCTACCACGGCCAGCCCGAGTGGCGGCGGTACTTCCGGTCGACCCTCGGCCACAACACCCTGCAACTGGACGGCGAGGACCAGTCCGTCTCCGGCGGCCCGTTCCTGTGGGCCCGGCATGCCAGGAGCCGCGTCCTGGTCGCGGACCCGTCCGGCACCTCCGCCGGGGGGACGGCGCGCTGGTGCGCCGAACACGACGGCTACCAGCACTCCGTGCACCGCCGCCGGGTGGAGCTGACGGCCGCGAGCCAGGAGCTGAGAGTGGTCGACGAGGTGCGCGGCGGCCCGCGCCGGGCCGTGCGCCTGGCGTTCCACCTCGGCCCGGCGATCACCGCGGACCTGGAGGGGAACCGGGCACGGCTCACCTGGACCCGGGACGGCGAGGACCGCTCCGCGGCACTCGACCTGCCCGGGCAGCTGCGCTGGCGGGCGCATCGCGGCGAGAGCGACCCGCCGCTGGGCTGGTACTCCGCCGGCTTCGGGCGCAAGGAACCCACCACGACGCTGGTCGGCACCGGCTACGCCGACGGCGCGGAGGGGTTCACCACCGTACTCAGGTTCCGCGGCTAGGGGGACGCGTGGGGATCAAGTGGCGGCACTGGGCGTGGCCGGCGGCACCGCTGGCGCTGGCCCTGCTGGCGGCGACCGGCTGTACGGGCTCGTCGGACGCCCCGGCGGAACCGACCGGTGCGCCCTCCGGATCCGGTGCGCCCTCCGCGTCCGGTGCGCCCTCCCCGTCCGTGGCCCGGGTGTGCGCCGAGCCCGCGGCCGGGCCGGCGAAGGCGCCGGCGGGCGCGGTGACGGTCGACCCCGCGGTGGTCGGTGACCTGGCCGAGAAGACCAGGAACAACCCCCCGAACACCACGTTCTGGCTTCGCCCGGGCAAGCACAGGCTCGAGCCGGAACGCTACGCCCAGGTCATCGCCAAGGAGGGCAACAGCTACCTCGGTGCGCCGGGCGCGGTGCTCGACGGCCGCAAGACCAACCAGTACGCGTTCAGCGGCACCGCCCGCGACGTCACCATCCGCCACCTGACCGTGCAGCATTTCGTCGCGCCGAACAACGAGGGCGTGGTCAACCACGACATGGCCGACGGATGGGTGATCGAGCACGCGACGATCCAGTACAACTCCGGCGCCGGGCTGATGGCCGGTGCCCGCCAGCAGGTCCGCGCCAGCTGCCTGCGCGGCAACGGCCAGTACGGGATGAACGCGTACAAGACCGGCGACTCCATCACGGGCCTGGTGGTCGAGGGCAACGAGATCGTGGGCAACAACACCGACGACTGGGAGCGGCGGCAGCCGGGCTGCGGCTGCACCGGAGGCATCAAGTTCTGGGCCGTCAACGGCGCCGACATCCGCGGCAACTGGGTGCACGACAACCGCGGAGCCGGGTTGTGGGCGGACAACAACAACAACGACTTCCGCATCGAGGACAACGTGCTCGAGGCCAACGACGGTGCCGCGCTGATGTACGAGACCAGCTACAACGCGGTCATCCGGAACAACACGATCCGGCGGAACAACTGGGTCGAGGGCCGCAAGTACGCCGAGCGCGGCGACGACTTCCCGTACGCGACCATCTACGTGTCCGAGGCCGGCGGCGAGCCACGGGTCCGGGCCCGCACGGACAAGATCGAGATCTACCGGAACGTGCTGGAGGACAACTGGTCCGGGATCACCCTGTGGGAGAACGCCGACCGGTTCTGCAACAGCCCGGCCAACACCTCGACCGGTTACTGCACCTTGCTGGTGAAGGACACCGACCGCTGCGCACGGCCGGGCATCACCACCGCGCCGCTCTACTCCGACTGCCGGTGGAAGACCCAGCGGGTGGACATCCACGACAACCGCTTCGTGCTGGACACGTCCGTCGTCACGTGCACGGTGGAGTGCGGCCGCATGGCGGTGCTCGCCAACTACGGCACCTATCCGGACTGGTCGCCGTACAAGGGCGAGCTGGTGGCCGAGGCGATCACCCACGAGCAGCACAACCGCTGGCACGACAACGTCTACCGCGGACCGTGGAGCTTCGTCGCGGGCGACCCGAGCCACCAGCTCGACGCCGTGCAGTGGCAGGGCGCGCCGTACCGGCAGGACGCGGGCAGCACCTTCGCCCCACGGGCCGGTGGTTGAGATGGGCGGGGACCTGATACGCGGTGGGGTGCCGGGCGGACCGGACACGGCCGGCGCCCGGCCCGCCGCCGAACCGCGCCCGGCGGGCACGCCGAAGGCAGTCGGGATCGTCTGGGCGTTGCTGGGTCTCAACACGCTCGGCTCCGCCGGGGCGAAGACCATCGTCACGCTGCCCCGCTCCCTCATCCAGATGGCCACGATGGGCGCGCTGGTCGCCGCCTTCGCGCTGGCGCTCGCGCTCAATCTCCGGCTGCGCCTGCGCGCCGGCGCCTTCGTGTTCCTGCTCACCCTGCTGCTGGTGCCGAGCGTGATCTCCAGCGCGCAGCTGGAGGTCGGGTTCGGCGCGCTGTTCCGCTGCGCCCGGCTGGCCCTCTTCGTCGGCACGCTGTGGCTGCTCAGCCGCTGGTGGGACGGCGGCCTGACGTTCGTCCGCCACCACGTCCGGATGTACTTCGCGGTGCTCGGGTCGGTGGCCGCCGGCCTGGTCGTCTCACCGGGCACGGCCCTGCCCGAGTACTACGGCGGGCGGCTGGTCGGCGCGTTGTGGCCGCTCACCCCGCCGCAGATCGGACAGTACGCCGCGGTGATCACCGGGCTCACCGTGCTGCTCCTGCTCGGCCGCCGGACCACCGGGGCCGGTGCGGCGGTGGTCGTCGTGCCGGCACTCGTCCTGCTCGCGTTGACCCATACCCGGACGGCCACGCTCGGCCTGCTCATCGGGTTGGCGTTGGCGATCGGCTCGCTCGTCATGACCAGCGCCGCCGCCCGCCGGTTCTTCGCCTGGGCGGTGCTGTGCGCCACGGTGGCCGCGGTGGCGTTCAGCTCCGCGCTGCGGGCGTGGTTCCTGCGCGGACAGAGCCAGGAGAACTTCTCCAACCTCACCGGTCGCGCCAAGGTCTGGGACGCCCTGCTGGCAGCGCCCCGGACGACCGGGGAGAAGGTGTTCGGCGTGGGTCTGAGCGACAAGTCGTTCGGCGGGCTGCCGATCGACAACAGCTGGCTGGCCGTCTACCACGAGCAGGGTCTGATCGGCGTCACCATCGTGGCGGCGGTCTTCGTCGTGCTGGGCGGCGTCGCGTTGCTGCGGCCACCGTCACTGCCGAGGGCCTGCGCGATCTTCCTGATCAGCTACTGCGCGATCTCGTCGTACACCGAGGCCGGGCTGGGCGACGCCTCGCCCTATCTGCTGCATCTGGCCCTGGCGGCCTCGCTGCTCGCGGCACCCGCCGCGACCACGCCCCTCTCGGCGGCCGCAGCCCCCTCGACGACGCGTCCCGCGCTGGGCCCGGGACCGGAGGTGACCTGAGCATGCACGTCCTGGTGGTGCACAACCGCTACTCCTCGGCGCAGCCGAGCGGGGAGAACAGGGTCGTCGACGAGGAGGTGGGGCTGCTGCGCACGGCCGGCCACCGGGTCGACGTGTTCGAGCGGCGCAGCGACGACATCGCCGCCCGGTCCCTGCCGGGCAAGGCCGCGGTGCCGTTCCTCGTGCCGTGGAACCCGGCGGTCCGCAAGGAGCTCACCACCCGGCTGCGCGCCGAGCGGCCGGACGTGGTGCACGTCCACAACGTCTTCCCGCTCCTGTCGCCCGCGGTGCTGGCCTCCTGCGCCGACGCCGGGGTGCCCGTCGTCGCCACGCTGCACAACTACACCCAGGTCTGCCCGCCCGGCACGCTGCACCGGGACGGCCGGCCGTGCACCGAGTGCGTCGGGTCGGCGGCGTCGCTGCCCGCCGTCCGGCACGGCTGCTACCGGAACTCCCGGCTGGCGACGGTTCCGCTCGCGGTCAGCCTGTCGGTCAACCGGCGGCGGTGGTGGTCCGGCGTGGACCGGTTCTTCTGCATCTCCGCGGCGCAGCGCGACGTCCTGGTGCGGTCCGGCATGCCGGCCGAGCGGCTGGCGGTGAAGCACAACTTCGTGCCCGACCCGGGCGCCTGCCGAGCGGGCGCCGGCGAGCACCTGCTCTTCCTCGGCCGGCTCGCGGAGGCCAAGGGCATGCGGCTGCTCATGGCCGCGTGGGACGAGATCGCCGCGGACGGCGGTGCGGGCGTGCCGCTCGTGATCGCCGGCGCGGGGCCGCTGGAGCGAGAGGTGACCGCGTGGGCGGCGGGCCGGGACGACGTGCGGTACGTCGGCCTGTACGACCCGGCACAGTGCCGGCAGGCCGTCGCGCGGTCGGTCGCCGTGGTGGCTCCCTCGATGGCCCGGGAGACGTTCGGCCTGGTGGTCGCGGAGGCGATGGCGGCGGGGGTCCCGGCCGTCGCCGCCGGTCACGGCGCCTTCGTCGAACTCGTCGAGGACGGGGTGACCGGGCTGCTGCACCGGCCGGGCGAGCACGCCTCGCTCGCGTCCTGCCTGCGCCGGATCACGGCCGAGCCGGCCCTGGGCCGGGAGATGGGCCGGGCGGCCCGGCGCCGTTACGAGCGGGACTTCAGCCCGGCCGTCGGGCTGGAGCGCCTGGTGGACGGGTACCGCACCGCGATCGCGGGTCGGTCCGGCGGCGGGGACGGCCCGCCGCCGGCAGGGGACAACAGCACTGGCTCGCGGTGGGGACACCCGCGCGAGCGGGATGGGGGCAGTAGATGACACGATGCCGACTCTGCGACTCGACGGCGCTGGAGAGCGTCGTCGACCTGGGGGCGACCCCGCCGTGCGAGAGCTTTCTCGCCGCGGACCAACTGGACCGGCCGGAGCCGGCGTACCCGCTGCACCTGCGGGTCTGCACCGACTGCTGGCTCGCGCAGATACCTCCGCTGATCACGCCGGAGGAGACGTTCAAGGAGTACGCGTACTTCTCCTCGTTCTCGACCTCCTGGGTGGAGCACGCGCGCACGTTCGTCGCCGACGCCGTACGGCGGCTGGGGCTCGGCACCGACGCCTTCGTGGTCGAGGTCGCGAGCAACGACGGGTACCTGCTGAGGCACATGGTGGACCGGGGGATCCGCTGCCTCGGCATCGAGCCCTCGGTGAACGTCGGCGCCGCGGCGCGGGACGCGGGTGTGCCCACGCTCACGGAGTTCCTGAGCCCGGACACCGGCGCGGCCGTCCGCGAGGAGCACGGCCCGGCGGACCTGGTCGTGGCCAACAACGTGTACGCGCACATCCCCGACGTCGTCGGGTTCACCCGGGGGCTGCGCGCCCTGGTCTCCGACGACGGCTGGGTCTCCGTCGAGGTGCAGCACCTGCTGACCCTGATCGAGGAGAACCAGTACGACACGATCTACCACGAGCACTTCCAGTACTACACGGTCGCGTCCGCGAGCCGGGCCCTCGCGAGCGGCGGACTCACGCTCGTGGACGTCGAGTTGCTGCCCACGCACGGTGGTTCCATCCGGCTGTGGGCCCGGCCGGCCGAGGTGGCCGGCGAGCCGACCCCGCGGGTGGCCGACGTACTGGCCCGGGAGAAGGCCGCCGGGCTCCGAGAACTCTCCGGGTACACCGAGTTCTCCGCCCGGGTGGCCAAGGTGCGTCGGGACCTGCTGCGGTTCCTCATCGAGGCGGCCGAACGCGGTGACACGGTCGTCGGCTACGGCGCCCCGGGCAAGGGCAACACCCTGCTCAACCACTGCGGCATCCGGCCCGACCTGCTCCCGTACACGGTCGACCGCAACCCCTACAAACACGGCAGGTTCACCCCGGGCACCCGCATCCCGGTCCTGGCGCCCGAGCAGATAGCCGCCGACCGGCCGGACTACGTCCTCGTCCTCCCCTGGAACCTGCGGGACGAGTTGGTCGAGCAGCTGTCCTTCGTGCACGACTGGGGCGGTCGGCTGGTCTTTCCCATCCCGGAACTGAGCGTTGTCGAGGGCGCGTCTCGAAAGGTCACAGCATGAAGGTCGTTCTGTTCTGCGGCGGTTACGGGATGCGGATGCGCAGCGGTGCCTCCGACGACGTGCCCAAGCCGATGGCGATGGTCGGCCCGCGACCGCTGATCTGGCACGTCATGCGCTACTACGCCCACTTCGGGCACACGGAGTTCATCCTGTGCCTCGGCTACGGGGCCCACCACATCAAGAACTTCTTCCTCACCTACGAGGAGACGACGTCCAACGACTTCGTGCTGCGGGGCGGACGGACCGAGCTGCTGTCCACCGACATCTCCGACTGGACGATCACGTTCGCGCAGACCGGCATCGAGTCACCGATCGGGGAGCGGCTGCGCCGGGTGCGGCACCACCTGGACGGCGACGAGATGTTCCTCGCCAACTACGCCGACGTGCTCACCGACGCCCCGCTGCCGAAGATGATCGAGAACTTCGCCCGGCGCGACGCCGGTGCGTCGATGATGGTGGTGCCGCCGCAGTCCTCGTTCCACTGCGTGGACCTGGGCGAGGACGGCCTGGTGGGGGGCATCACCGCGGTGAGCGAACTGCCGCTGTGGGAGAACGGCGGCTACTTCGTGCTCCGCCAGGAGGTCTTCGACCACATCCCGGAGAACGGGGACCTGGTCGCCGACGGATGCGCCCAGCTGGCCAAGAGCGGCCGGTTGGTGGCGCACCAGCACCGCGGCTTCTGGAAGCCGACCGACACCGTGAAGGAGCGGGCCGCGCTCGACGCCTCCTACGCCCGGGGGGACCGCCCGTGGGCCGTGTGGGAACGGGACGGCGCGGGGGTGGGCGCGTGATCCGGCTCGGGGCCGGGCGCCCGGACCGGATCGTCGCGGTGGGCGCGCACTGCGACGACATCGCCATCGGGGCCGGCGGCACGCTGCTGACGCTGTGCCTCGCGCGGCCGGGCATCCGCGTCGACGCGCTGGTGCTCTCCGGCGGCGGCGGCGAGCGGGAGCAGGAGGAGCAGGCCGCGCTCACCGCCTTCTGCCCGGGCGCCGACCTGCGCCTGACCGTGCACAAGCTGCCGGACGGCCGGCTGCCCGTGCACTGGGACGAGGCCAAGGCCGCGGTCGAGGAACTGCGCGGGCGGACCGACCCGGATCTGATCCTGGCCCCGCGCACCGACGACGCGCACCAGGACCACCGCGGCCTCGCGCAGCTGATCCCCACCGCGTTCCGCGACCACCTCGTGCTCGGCTACGAGATCGTCAAGTGGGACGGCGACCTCGGCCGTCCGGCCGCGTACCAGCCGCTGTCGCCCCAGGTCGCCGAACAGAAGGTGCGGCTGCTGCAGGAGCACTACCCCTCGCAGCGGCACCGGCCCTGGTACGACCGGGAGGCCTTCCTCGGGCTGGCCCGGATCCGCGGCATCGAATGCCACGAGCGCTACGCCGAGGCGTTCGCCGTCACCAAACTCACTCTCGACCTGGGGGAATGAACCTTGCGCGTACTGCTGACCGGACACCAGGGCTACCTGGGCACCGTGATGGCCCCGGTCCTCACGGCGGCCGGACACGAAGTCGTCGGCCTCGACTCCGGCCTGTTCGCCGACTGCCTCCTCGGCCCGGCGCCCGTGGACCCGCCGGGGCACCGGGTGGACCTGCGTGACATCACCGCGGACCACGTGGCCGGGGTCGACGCCGTGATCCACCTGGCCGCGCTCTCCAACGACCCGCTGGGATCGCTGGCGCCGGAGCTCACCTACGACATCAACCACCACGCGTCCGTACGGCTGGCCCGGCTGGCCCGCGACGCCGGAGTGCAACGCTTCCTGTACGCGTCGACCTGCTCCGTCTACGGCGCCGCCGGCGACCCCGACTTGTCGAACCTGGTGACCGAGGAAGCCCCGCTGCGCCCGGTGACGCCGTACGCGGAGTCCAAGGTGCGGGTGGAGGACGACCTGCACGCCCTGGCCGACGGCGACTTCAGCCCGGTGTTCATGCGCAACGCCACCGCCTTCGGCTACTCGCCCCGGCTGCGCGCCGACATCGTGCTGAACAACCTGGTGGGTCACGCGCTCCTGTCCGGCGAGGTGCTGGTGCTCTCCGACGGCACCCCCTGGCGCCCGCTGGTGCACGCCGCCGACATCGCGCGGGCCTTCACGGCCGCGCTGACCGCGCCGCGAGAGGCGGTGCACGACCGGGCGTTCAACA
The DNA here is from genome assembly GCF_031845825.1 of Streptomyces lancefieldiae. Classification (NCBI taxonomy): domain Bacteria; kingdom Bacillati; phylum Actinomycetota; class Actinomycetes; order Kitasatosporales; family Streptomycetaceae; genus Streptomyces; species Streptomyces lancefieldiae. The sequence goes on from NZ_JAVRFH010000039.1 coordinate 34,551, forward strand.
TCGGCAGCGAGATCAACAACGTCACGGTCGCCGAGATCGCCGAGCAGGTCGCCGAGGCGGTGTCCGGCTCGAAGGTGGTGATCACCGGGGAGACCGGTGCCGATCCGCGGTCGTACCGGGTGGACTTCTCCCGGTTCCGCGCGGCGGTGCCCGGCTTCGACTGCGCGTGGACGGTGCGGCGGGGCGCGCTCGAACTCGCCGACGCCTACCGCGAACACGGGCTGACCCAGGAGGACTTCGAGCGCCGGTTCACCCGCCTCGCCGTGCTGCGCGCGGCGTCCGTCTCCGGCGCGGTCGACGACACCCTGCGGTGGCGCGGATGACCGCGGCCGACGGCCGGCCGACGAGCGCGGTGGGCGAGGAGATGCACGCGCTGGTGGAGCGGCTGTACCCGCTGTGCCGCAGCATCACCGGCGACGGGGTGCGCGCCACCCTGGACATCGTCGGCGAGTACGTCCCGCTCCAGGTGCACGAGGTGCCGACCGGGACCCAGGTGCTCGACTGGACGGTGCCGCAGGAGTGGAACATCCGGGACGCGTACATCGCCGACAGCTCCGGCCACCGGGTCGTCGACTTCGCCGCGTCCAGCCTGCACGTGCTCGGCTACAGCGTGCCGGTGTCGGCGACCATGCCGCTGGCCGAGCTGCGGGAACACCTGCACACCCTGCCGGACCACCCGTCCTGGGTGCCGTACCGCACCAGCTACTACAAGCCTGAGTGGGGGTTCTGCCTGGCCCAGGAGACCCTGGACGCGATGCCGGACGGCGAGTACGAGGTACGCGTCGACTCCACGCTCACCGACGGCCACCTCACCTACGCCGAGCACGTGGTCCCCGGGCAGGTCGCCGACGAGGTGATCGTCTCCTGCCACGTCTGCCACCCGTCGCTGGCCAACGACAACCTGGCCGGCATCGCGGTGGCGACGTTCCTGGCCCGGGCGCTGGCACAGCGGACGCCGTACTACACCTACCGGTTCCTGTTCGCGCCCGGCACCATCGGGGCGATCACCTGGCTGGCCCGCAACGCGGAGCGGGTGGAACGGGTCGAGCACGGGCTGGTGCTGGCCTGCGCCGGCGACCCGGGACAGCTCACGTACAAGCAGAGCAGGCGCGGCGACGCGGAGATCGACCGGGTGATGCGGCACGTGCTGGCCGCCTCCGAACGCCCGCACCGCGTCGACGAGTTCACTCCGTACGGCTACGACGAGCGGCAGTTCTGCTCGCCCGGATTCGATCTCGGCGTGGGCTCGCTCACCCGCACCCCGTACGCCGGCTACCCCGAGTACCACACCTCGGCGGACAACCTGGACCTCGTCTCCCCCGAGGCGATGGCGGACACGCTCGCCGTCTGCTGCGAGGCCTTCGCGGTCCTCGACCGGAACCGGCGGTACCGCAACCTCAGCCCCTACGGCGAGCCGCAGTTGGGCCGACGGGGGTTGTACGACGCGCTGGGCGGCCGCAGCGACACCAAGCAGGCCCAGATGGCCATGCTCTGGGTGCTCAACCTCTCCGACAGCGAGCACAGTCTGCTGGACGTGGCCGAGCGGTCCGGGCTGCCGTTCGACACCGTCGCCGCCGCGGCCGGTGCCCTGCACGGCGCCGGGCTGCTCAAGGCATGACGCCGATGACCGCCGAGGGGGGGAATCCGAGGACGACGGCGCCGCCGGCCGGATCCGCGCGACGGGCCGTCGTCGGCCGGCTGTCCTGGGGACTGGCCGACCAGGCGGCCTCCAGCATGTCCAACTTCGTGGTGGGCATCTACGTGGCCCGCTCGCTGGGGGTGACCGCGTTCGGCGTGTTCAGCCTCGCCTGGGTGACCTACGGCGTGGTGCTCAACGTCTCCCGCGGCCTCGCCACCGACCCGCTCGTGGTGCGCTTCAGCGGAGTGCCGGACGCGTCCTGGCGCGGGGCGGTGGCCCGGGCGTCGGGTTCCGCGCTCGGCGTCGGCGCCGCCCTCGGCGTGGCGTCCGTCGTGGCCGGCCTCGCACTGGGCGGCCGCGTGGGGTCCGCGTTCGCCTGCCTCGGCGTCGTACTGCCGGGGCTGCTGCTGCAGGACGCGTGGCGGTTCGCGTTCTTCGCCGCCGGCAACGGCCGGAAGGCGTTCGTCAACGACCTCGTGTGGGGCGTCGCGCTCGTCCCGGCCATGGTGGTGGCGGCCCGGGTGGGCAGCGTGCCCGCCTTCGTGCTCGCCTGGGGCGGGTCCGCCGCGGTGGCCGCCCTGTACGGCTGGCTCCAGTCCGGGATCCGTCCCCGGTTGTCCGGTGCGCGCGAGTGGCTCCGCACGCACCGCGACCTCGGCTACCGGTACCTGGTCGAGAACGTCAGCAACAGCGGCGCGAGCCAACTGCGGGCGTACGGGCTCGGCGCGATCGTCGGGGTCGGCGCGGTGGGCGTGATCCGGGGCGCCGAACTGCTGCTCGGCCCGTTCCTCGCGCTGCTGATGGGCCTCTCGCTGGTCACCGTCGCGGAGGCGGTGCGGGTGCTGCGGCGGGCCCCGCACCGCCTCGCCACGTTCTGCCTCCTGCTGGGCGGCGGGCAGGCCGTCGCCGCACTCCTGTGGGGCGGGGCCCTGCTGCTGGTCCCGGACCGGCTCGGCGAACTCGTGCTCGGCGGCGTCTGGGGCTCCGCCGCGGAGCTCGTCGTGCCGGTCACCCTCGGCGTCGCGGGCGCCGGCCTCGGCACCGGCGCGGCGGCCGGGCTGCGCGCGCTCGGCGCGGCCCGGCGCAGCCTGCGCAGCCAGCTGATCGCCTCCGCCTGTTACCTCGTCGGCGGGCTCGGCGGGGCCGCCGCGGCCGGCACGGCCGGCTCGGCCTGGGGCGTCGCCGCCGCGACCGTCTGCAGCTCGGCCGTGTGGTGGCTGCAGCTGCGTCCCGCCCTGCGCGAGCACCACCAGAACACCATCCGCGAAGTGAGGACGTCATGACCGCCCATCCCCGGCTGAGCATCGGCCTGCCCGTGTACAACGGCGAGGAGTACCTCGCCGAGGCCCTCGACGCCCTGCTCGGCCAGACCTACGAGGACTTCGAACTGGTCGTCTCCGACAACGCATCGACGGACGGGACCCAGGACATCTGCCGCACGTACGCGGCGCGGGACTCCCGCATCCGGTACATCCGGCTGACCCGGAACATCGGCGCCGCGCCGAACCACAACTACGTGTTCACCGAGTGCCGCGGCGAGCTGTTCAAGTGGGCCTCGCACGACGACCTGTACGCCCGGGACCTGCTGCGGCGCTGCGTGGACGCGCTGGACGAGCGGCCGGACGTGATCCTCGCCCACGCCGACCAGGCGGTCATCGACGAGGACGGCCGGGTGAAGGTCCCGTACGAGTACACGCTCGCCACCGCCTCGCCGCACGCGCCGGAGCGCTTCCGCAGCATGCTGTTCGAGCCCGGTGGCGACGACTTCTACGGCGTGATGCGGGCCGACGTGCTGCGCCGGGTCAAGCCGCACGACAGCTACCACCACGCGGACCGCACCTTCGTCGCCGAGATCGGCCTGCACGGGCCCTTCCACCAGGTGCCGGAGCTGCTGTACTTCCGCCGTGACCACCCCACCCGCGCCGAGCGGGCGAACCCCTCCAAGCGCTCCCGGTGCGTCAACCTTGACCCGCGCCGGGCCGGGCCGCTGCACCCGACGCCCCGGCTGCTCGCCGAGTACGTCCGGGGCTTCGTCTCGGCGATCCGGCGGGCGCCGCTGTCCTCGGCCGACCGGCGCGCGTGCTACCGCCACCTGGCCGCGTGGATGACCAGCCGGGCCCGGCCGGGCGCCGGCGAGCGGGTCGAGGACCGCGCCCCGGTCGACCCGGCCGGGCTCACCGTCTCCGTCGACGCCCTCGTCGCCGGGCGTGAGGGGAGGCAGTCGTGACTCCGGCGCGCGTCGGGGTGTTCGGCCTGCTCGGCTCCGGCAACCTCGGCAACGACGGGTCGCTCGAGGCCGTGCTCGGGTACCTCCGCGCCGCGCACCCCGAAGCGGCCGTGGACGCGCTGTGCGGCGGACCCGAGGTCGTCGAGACCCGGTACGGGATCCCCGCGACGCGGCTGCACTGGTACCGCGGGGAGTACCGGACCGCCTCGCGTGCGGGCGCGGTCGCCGCGAAGGGCCTGGGCAAACTCGTCGACGCCGTCCGCACCGCCGCCTGGGTGCGCCGGCACGACGTGGTGATCGTGCCGGGCATGGGCGTCCTGGAGGCCACGCTGCCGCTGCGGCCGTGGGGCTTCCCGTACTCGCTGTTCCTGCTCTGCGCGACCGGCCGGCTGTTCGGCACCCGGGTCGCGCTGGTCGGCGTCGGCGCGGACGCGATCAGTGACCGGCCGACCCGGGCCCTGGTGCGCTGGTCGGCGCGACTGGCCGCGTACCGGTCGTACCGGGACGCCCTGTCCCGCGACGCGATGCGGGCGATGGGTGTGGACACCGTGCGCGACGAGGTCTACCCGGACCTCGCGTTCGCCCTGCCGACGCCGGGGGCGGCGAGCGGACCCGCGGGCGAGCCGGGCCGGGTCTGCGTCGGCGTCATGGCCTTCCACGGCGGCAACGACGACCGCGCCCGGGCCGAGGAGATCCACCGGCGCTACCTCGACGGGACGACGCGCTTCGTCCGCGCGCTGGTCGAGGACGGCAGGCCGGTCCGGCTGCTCACCGGCGACGAGGTCGACCGGACCGTGGTCGACGCGATCCTCGACGCCGTGGACTCCCCGCTGGTCACCGCTGCCGAGGCGGCCTCGCTGGCCGACCTGATGAAGGAGGCGGCGGCTGCCGACACCGTGGTGGCGACCCGGTACCACAACCTGGTCTGCGCGCTGAAGGCCGGCACGCCGACGCTGGCGCTCAGCTATGCGGCGAAGAGCGAAGCGCTCATGGACCGGATGGGGCTGGACGCGTACTGCCACCCGGCCCGCGAGGTCGACGCCGACCGGCTGCTCGAGCAGTTCCGGGCGCTGGAGAAGCGGTCGGCGGAACTGCGGCAGACCCTCACCGAGCGGAACCAGGACGCCGCCCGGCGCCTGGAGGACCAGTTCACCGCCTTGACGGCGGCCCTGTTCCCGGCGACCGACCACGCCCACACCCACGCCCTGCGGGAGGCTCCATGAAAGCGACCGAAGTCCCGGAGATCGCCGGCGCGTACCTCTTCGAACCGACGCCCCACACCGACGAGCGCGGCTCCTTCTGCCGCACCTTCGACGCCGACGTGGTCCGCTCGGTGGGCCTCGACCCGAACGCCTTCGTCCAGGACAGCCTGTCCCGCTCGGTGCGGGGCGTGCTGCGCGGCCTGCACCTGCGCTCCGGCGCCGGCGAGGCGAAGCTGGTGCGGTGCTCGTACGGGAGGATCTTCGACGTCGTCGTGGACCTGCGGGCGGACTCGCCGACCTACCGCCACCGGGCCTTCTTCGAGCTGTCCGACGAGACGCAGGTGACCCTGTACATCCCGGCGGGGTGCGCGCACGGCTTCCAGGCGCTGACCACGACCGCCGACGTCTCGTACCGGATCGACCGCCCGCACGATCCGGCCGAGGACGTGACGATCGCCTTCGACGATCCGGAGCTCGCCATCGACTGGCCGCTGCCGGTCACATCGATGTCCCAGCGGGACCGGGAGGCGCCGAGCCTCGCCGAGGTCCTGAAGCACCAAGAGAAGTGAGGGTCGGCGTGGACACCGAAGAAACCGAAGGGCCCGAGGAGTTCCTCCTGCCCCGGTCGCGGGCGGCGAACGAGCGGCTGCACGCCATGATCCCCGGGGGCGCGCACACCTACGCCAAGGGCGACGACCAGTACCCCGAGCACCTGGCCCCGGTCATCAGCCACGGCCGCGGTGCCCACGTGTGGGACGTCGACGGCAACCGCTACGTCGAGTACGGCTCCGGCCTGCGGTCGGTCAGCCTCGGCCACGCCCACCCGCGCGTGGTCGAGGCGGTACGGCGGGAACTCGACCGCGGCGGCAACTTCGTCCGGCCGTCCGTCGTGGAGGTCGAGGCCGCGGAACGCTTCCTGGCCACGGTGCCGACCGCGGAGATGGTGAAGTTCGCGAAGAACGGCTCCGACGCCACCACCGCCGCGGTACGCCTCGCCCGCGCCGCCACCGGGCGCGCACGGGTGGCCCTCTGCGCCGACCACCCCTTCTTCTCCGTCGACGACTGGTTCATCGGCACCACACCGATGTCCGCGGGCATTCCGGCGTCGACCACCGACCTCACCGTTTCCTTCCCCTACGGGGACCTGGCCGCCACGGAGGAGCTGCTCACCCGGTACCAGGACGAGGTCGCCTGCCTGATCCTCGAACCCGCCACCCACACCGAGCCGCCCCCCGGGTACCTCGCCGGCCTGCGCGAACTGGCCGACCGGCACGGCTGCGTCCTGGTCTTCGACGAGATGATCACCGGCTTCCGCTGGTCCGAGGCGGGCGCCCAGGGCCTGTACGGCGTCGTCCCCGACCTCTCCACGTTCGGCAAGGCGCTGGGCAACGGATGCGCCGTCTCCGCGCTGGCCGGGCGCCGCGATCTGATGGAGCGGGGCGGGCTGCGTCACTCCGGCGACCGGGTGTTCCTGCTGTCCACCACGCACGGTGCGGAGACGCACTCCCTGGCCGCCGCGATGGCCGTGCAGACCACCTACGTCGAAGAAGGCGTCACCGCGCGGCTGCACGCCCTCGGCGAGAAGCTGGCCGCCGGTGTCCGCGACGCCGCGGCGAGCATGGGCGTCGGCGACCACGTCGTCGTCCGGGGCCGGGCCAGCAACCTGGTCTTCGCCACCCTCGACGAGAAGGGGCGGCCGTCGCAGCGGTACCGCACCCTGTTCCTGCGCCGGCTCCTCGCGGGCGGGGTGCTCGCCCCGTCGTTCGTGGTGAGCAGCGCGCTCGACGACACCGACATCGAGCACACCGTCGACGTGGTGGCCCAGGCGTGCGCGGTGTACCGGAAGGCACTGGACGCCGGTGACCCCACCCCCTGGATGGCGGGACGACCGGTGAAGCCGGTGTTCCGGCGCTTGGTGTGACGTACCGTCATACGACGTCGCGCCATGTGGCGTTTACGTCACATGGCGACACGTCACCTGTCGTTGCGTCAGCGAGGCTGGTACCGACCGGCGTCGGCCGCCCGGTCGACCAGCCACGCCGTCGCCGGTGTCACCGCCAGCGCGGTGCACCAGCCGCCGACGGCGTCGGTCGGGTAGTGCGCCCCCAGGGCGACCTGCGCCCAGCCCATGGCGGCACCGGCGACCAGCCCCGCGGCGAGCACGAGTGACGTGCCGGCCGTCCTGCCGAAGCCGAGCCGGCCGGCCGCGAGCAGCGCCACCACGAGGGCGAACGCAGTGAGGAAGGCGGTGTGCCCGCTCGGGTAGGAGAGGTTGCCGTCGCCGTGGATGGTGCGGCCCACCAACGGCTTGAGCAGCCTCGCCGTCCCCACGGCCAGGCCGACGCCGGCGACGACGAGCACCGCCGCGCGAGGACGCCGCAGCAGCAGGCAGCCCGTCACGGTGGCCCCGACCAGCGTCGCCGCTCCCACGGGCTCCCCCAAGAAGTCCGTGGCCTCGGCGACGTGCCGCCACGGCGGCCCCGCACCGTCCACCGCCGCCGAGATCCGCGCGTCCATCGTGCCGGGCTCGCTGTCACCGGCGTACAGGACCCCGAGCACGACGAGCACCGACGCGGCGAGGGCCGCACTCACCCCGAGCCAGACGCGCAGCGACGCGGGCAGCACCGCGCCCGGTCGACCTGCGGCACTTCGCCGTGTTCGGTACCTGGTGTTCCGGATCTTGGCCTCCAGAGGCTGCGTGAGGGCGCGGCCCTTCGTCCGACCGGTCGGCAGTCCTGCTTCGGTTCCCGCCGGCGCCAACTCCCCAGGGCGCTGGGATCAGTCTCCGCTCGCCACCCTAACCAACAAGGCAGTCGCGGCACGCCGCCGTCGGAAAGTCCACGTGCCGACGCTCCGGGAGCCAGGATCCTCCTCGACCACGCATCCTGCCGGGACGACCCCTCTCCTGGCGATAATCCGCGAGTTCTCGGCACTTTCGCTACTGCCGGAAAGGGCGACGCCATTCCTATGCTTCAGGCACCCACCTCCCGACGGAAAGGCGGACCTTCATGTCCGAAAGGGCCAATGAGGCGAAAAGCATCTCCCGGCGAACGGCGCTGGAGCGTGGCGCCGGCGTTGCCGCCATCGGCGCCGCCTCCGCAGTCGCCGCCGCATGGTCAAGCCCGCCCGCCCATGCCACGGTTTCCTCGAAGGCGCAGGGCACCACCCTGCCGACGGTCGTGGCCGGCGTACGCATCCCCGACAGCGAACTGGCCCGGTCCGCCACGGCCTTCGCGAGGAAGGTCTCCTCCGAGCCGCTCTTCAACCATGTCATGCGGACGTATGTGTACGGCTCGCTGCTGTTCGACCGACGCGGCGTCCGCTACGACCGTGAACTCGCCTTCACAGCAGCGGTCCTGCACGACCTCGGACTGGTGAAGGCCTACCAGTCCCCGGACGAGCGCTTCGAAGTCGACGGCGCCGACGCCGCCCGGAACTTCCTGCGGGAACGGCGCATGCCGGCCGAACGTGTGGCCGTCGTCTGGGACGCGATCGCCTTGCACACCAACGTCGGCATCGCCACCCGGAAAAGGCCGGAGATCGGAATCGTCTCCGTCGGATCCGGTCTCGATTTCACCGGTAACGACCTCCAGCAGATCCCGTCCGACGCCCTCGCCGAAATCCTCACCGTATTCCCCAGGGCCGGGTTCAAGCGAGAGGCACTCGACACCATACTCTCGCTGTGCCGCACCAAGCCGATGTCGGTACTCATGCACCCCTTCGCCGAGGTCGGCCGCCGTCACCTCCCGGACTTCCCGGTGCCCACCGTGGAGGATCTCCTGCTCGCCGCCCCCTTCGAAGAATGACGGACGGGCGTCACGCTGGGCAGCCGCCGACGAGCTTGACGTGCCAACCGCGGTAGCTGCTGCCGGTGTTCCTGTCACACGGGGTCGGGCGCCCGGGAAAAAGATCGCTCACTGGCGATGACTTCGCTCCCCGGCAAGAGTCTCTTCAGTGCCCCCGCCGGACGTCCACTGTTCGAGCTGGGCGCAGCGCAGATCACCATCCTCGACGGGAGCCCAGCCCACATGACTGATCCGACACCGACAGCAGGCCGAAACCGCGAAACCGGTGTCTGGCCCTTGATCCACGCCGAGCGAGCGGCGCTGGCGGCCGACCTCGCGGACCTGACAGATGAACAGTGGGCAACGCCATCGCTGTGCACCGGCCTGACGGTGCGTGAGGTGCTGGCGCACCTGACCGCGGGCGCGAGCCTCAACGCCGTGAGCTGGCTGGCGGGCGTGATCCGCTGCCGGTTCGACTTCGACAAGCAGGTGGCAGTGCGCCTGGCCGAGCAGCTCGGAGCGAGCCCGGGCGAGACCCTTGAACGCTTCCGGCGCATCGTCCCGAGCACGACCAAGCCTCCCTTGCCCGCCATCGCCATGCTGGGCGAGACGATCGTGCACGGAGAGGACATCCGGCGCCCGCTGGGCATCCGCCGCGACTGTCCGATCGGGGCCGTCACGGCGATAGCCGAGTACTACCAGGGCTCGGACCTGGTGGTCCTTGCCAAGGGACGCATCGGCGGCCTGAGACTCGCGGCGGACGACGGCCCGTTCGCCACCGGCTCCGGCCCTCTCGTGACCGGCCGCACCCTGGCCCTGGTGATGGCCATGACTGGGCGCGCGACCTACTGCGACGACCTCGAAGGCGACGGCGTGGAACTCCTCCGCAGCCGCTGCGGGACAGCCTGAGACGACGCCGTGGCATCCAGCCCGGCTCCGGACCAGTGACCGACGCAGGGTGATCGTCCCGGTGTCGAGGAACCCGGGCCCTTGGGGTGTCGCGACCACACCTCACGCTGTCGTTCCAGTTCGGTGACGGGGCGGGACCGGCTTGCTGAGGGGTCGTACGTTGGCCGACATGAGACCCCGTATCGCCGTGATCGGCAGCGGCCCCGCCGGCCTTGCCTGCGCCCGCGTCCTGCACCGTCACGGTCACCCTGTCACCGTCCTCGAACGCGACCCCGCCCGCGACGCCCGTCCCGCGGGCGGCACGCTGGACCTGCACGAGGGGATGGGCCAACTGGCGCTGGAGAAGGCGGGGGTGCTGGCGGAGTTCCAGGCGCTGTCCCGTCCCGAGGGGCAGGCCATGCGCATCCTGGACACGGACGGGACCGTGCTGCGCGACTGGCAGCCCCGTCCGGATGACCGGGCCAATCCCGAGATCGACCGCGGGCAACTCCGTGACCTGTTGCTCGGGCCTCTGCACGTTCAGTGGGGGCGCGGCGTGACGGAGGTGGTACCGGAGAGCCGGGAAGGTGTGCTGGTCCGTTTCGCGGACGGGCGGCAGGAGACGTTCGACCTCGTGATCGGCGCGGACGGTGCCTGGTCCCGGGTCCGCCCGGCGGTCTCGTCCGCGACACCGCAGTACACCGGCGTCACCTTGGTCGAGACCTCCCTGGACGACGTCGACACCCGCCACCCCGACCTCGCCCGGCTGGTCGGTGACGGTTCCGTGGCCGTGTACGGCGTGAACCGCGCGCTCGTCGCCCAGCGCAACAGCGGCGGCCACGTCAAGGTGTACGCCCAGTTCCGCGTGGATCTGGACCGGCACACGGACCCGGACCGGCACATGGGCCCCGACCAGCGCACGGGCCTGGACCTGCCCGACGTCGAGGCCGTGCGGTCACGCCTGCTGGCCCTGTTCGACGGCTGGGCCGCGCCCGTCCTCGACCTCCTCCGCCACGGCACGGCTTTCGTTCACCGCCCCCTCTACGCCCTTCCCGTGCCCCACACCTGGACCCACGTCCCCGGGGTGACGCTGCTGGGCGACGCCGCCCACCTGATGCCCCCGTTGGGGGTGGGCGCGAACCTCGCGATGCTGGAAGGCGCCGAACTCGCGGAGTCCATCGCCGCCGCCCCCGGCCCCGGAGACCTGGACGAGGCCGTCCGCGCCTTCGAGACACAGATGTGGGCACGGGCCGGCAGGTGGGCGAGCATCACGACGGCCGGTCTGGAACGCCTCGTGAGCCCGGACCCCTCCGAAGCCCTCGCCCTCTTCGACGAGGTCCAGCCTTCCTGACCGCCGAGCGCGAGAGCATGGCCCAGTCCGTCGCAACGGGCACTGTGCCCAGCCCGGCTGCGGAGCAGTGGTAGACGCACACGGCACCGGCGTCGAGCTGGTTCACGCCGTCGCCGCCCACGTCCTCGTACGGCACGCGCATGACGAGGTCCGAGCAGATGTCCCCGTCGCGTCGTACACCGCCGACGAGAACCCGACCGACGGCTTGGAGCTGTCATCGTCCGCCAGGAGCCGAGGAGCGCCCTCGGATTCCGTCCAGGAGGTACATGGTGCGGCGGTCGTAGACGTCCCGGGGAGGCCGCTCGCCGTGCTTGAGGGCGAGGGCGTTGTCGACGACGAGTGCGTGGAGGTCGCCCGCCGTGAACTCCGGCCGCAGCGCGCCGGAGGCCCGCGCCGCTGCGATGAACTCCTCGTTGGCCTCGCTTCCGACCCGGCAGATCTCCATGAGCTGCCGCGAGTGCGGATATGTCTGCAACAGCACGTCGTTGAATGCGGGCTGGCGGTACTGGAGGTCGCGGATCGCGGTGAGGTAGTACGTGATCCGCTCGCCGGCGTCGGCGATGGTCCGCGTGTGGTCGATGACGGCGAACAGCTCACTCGCGACGACCTCTTCGATGACGGCTTCGATGAGGCCGATCCGCCCGCCGAAGCGGTTGAAGATCGTGGCCTTGCTCACCCCTGCCGCCTTGGCCACCTCCTCCAGCGGCACCGTCAGGCCCTGCCCCCGGAAGGCGCCGATCGCGGCAGAGCGGATCTGCGCGGAATTACGCCGGGCGTCGGCGCGCAGCCGGGATCCCGAAGGCACCGCACCGGCCATGGCCGTCACCGTCCCTTCCCGTGGCCCGTCGCCGCAATTTGACTCGCCGGGTCAGCTTACCTACGGTCGCGGACAGAAGAGAACCTGACTCACATGGTCAACTTATGATTACCGCCCACTGCCAAGACGGGCACCGTGGGCGCCCAGGAAGGTCACGAACATGATCGTTGTCACCGGCGCTACCGGTGGGCTGGGCGGCGCCACCGTCGAGCACCTCCTCAAGCGCATACCCGCCGACCGGATCGGTGTCAGTGTCCGCGACGCCGCCAAGGCGCAGCACTTCGCCGACCGCGGCGTGCGCGTGCGGCAGGGCTCCTACGAGGACCCGGCCGCGCTGCGTGACTCCTTCGCAGGTGCCGAGCAGGTCCTTCTGGTGTCCGGCAACGACCCGGCCGCCGACATGGTCAGCCTGCATCGCAACGCCATCGAAGCCGCGGTCGCGGCCGGCGTCCGGCGGGTCCTCTACACGAGCCAGCAGGGCGCCGTCCCCGGTAACCCGTACCGGCCGTCGGACGTCCACATCGCCACCGAGGCGATCCTCGGCGACTCCGGAGCCGACTGGACCGCACTGCGCAACGGCGCCTACGGTCCGCTCGACCAGGTCCTCGGCCCGTGGCAGCGGACCGGCGTGATCGCTCAGCCGGAAGACGGCCTCGTCCCGTACACCGACCGTGCCGACATAGCAGAGGCCACCGCGGTCATCCTCGCCGGTGACCGCTCCTTCGACGGTCCTGTCACCCTCACCGCGCCGAACGCCGTCACCTTCGACGATCTGGCCAAGACCGCCTCCGCCCTCACCGGTCGCACTGTCAGGCGCGTCCTCCTGGACGACGAACAGTGGGTCGCCGACCAGACCACGACCGGTGTGCCGGAGCAGATGGCCCGACTCCTGCTCACCTGGTACCAGGCAGCCCGCGCGGGCTACTTCGCCGAAGCCGACCCTCTGCTGGCCGAACTCCTCGGCCGCGAGCCCCGCACCACCGCTGACCGGCTCGCAGCCCACATCGCCGCCTGAAGCTTCTCTCCGATCGCCTGATCGTCGATCGGGGCATGCCCTTGAGTGATGCGCAGTGGGCGCGGATCGACCCCTGCTCCCGAGTCGAGCACCAAAGCGTGGCTGCCGGTGGAGAGACCACAGGCGAGCGCCGTCGTGGTGCTCGATCCGAGGACCGCGGCGGGCAGCGCGCCGTGGACCGGACCACCGAGCGGTTCGGCCGTCTGGACGTCGTCGTCAACAACGCGGGCTACGGCTACCTCGCGGCCGTCGAGGAGACCAGCGGCAAGGCCGTGCGAGACATGCTCGACGTCCAGGTCGGCGGGGTGTGGAACGTGCTGCGCGCGGCGCTGCCGGTCATGCGTGAACAGCGCGCGGGCCGCGTCATCAACGTCTCCTCGATCCTGGGTCTGACCACGATGCCCGGCTGGGCCCTGTACTGCGCGGGCAAGTTCGCGCTCGAGGGGCTGAGCGAGGCACTCGCCGCCGAGGTCGCGGACTTCGGCATCAAGGTCACCGTCGTCGAGCCCGGCTACTTCCGCACCTCCTTCCTCACCTCGGACTCGCTGGCCCTGCCCAGCGAGACCACGGAGCACTACCCGGCTGTGCGGGCCATGGTCGAGGACCACCTCGAGCTTCAGGGCCACCAGCTCGGCGACCCGGTCAAGGGGGCCGCCGCCATCATCGAGCGCGCCGGCCTCGAAGACGGCCCCCTGCGCCAGCTGCTGGGCTCCGACGCGCACGCCTTCGCCACCGCGAAGGTCGACGCCCTGCGAGCCAACCTGGACGCCACCGCCGCCTCCGCCCCCACCACCGACTTTCCCGAAGCCTGAGCAGTCGTCGCCACACCCACCGGTCCGATCGCCGGCCTCGCCACCGACGTCCGGGAGGACCGATTGCCGGCGGCGCTTGACGTCAGGGAGGAGGTCCGCGAGGGCGCCGAGGCCGGCGGCACGGCGTCAGGGCGTAGGCGAGTCCCCGGTGACGACGCCTGCCGCGACGACCTGTTCGATCACTCGGTCGAGCTTCTGCTTGGCCTGCCCCAGTTCGTCGATACGTGTGGCGATGCGATCACGTTCGGTGACGAGCTGGTCGAGCATCTCCTGGGTTGCCAGCCCTGTGGTCACGCAGGGCAGGAGATCGACGATCGTGCCGCTCGACAGGCCGGCGGCGTAGAGCTGCTGGATGAGCTGCACGCGGCTCACTGCGCCTTCGAGGTAGTCACGCTGGTTTCCGGACGTCCTGGCCGACTCCAGGAGCTTCTGCTCCTCGTAGTAGCGCAGGGCGCGGACGCTCACTCCCGAGCGCCTGGCCAGCTCTCCGATACGCATGGGTGGCTCCGCTCCTCCCCCTCTTCGACTTGCAGCTGACGTCAACGTCAGGTTTTACCGTAACGGTGTGCGGGAGCGAAAGCGAACGCGTACCCCCCGGACAACAGCCGTGCCCTCTCCGCGGCACGGCCAGGCAAGACCGAAGGAATCGACATGACGGACCAGACCCAGGGCAAGAGCGAGCGCTACCAGCGGGGCATCGCCTACTACGACAACCTGCACCAGGACTCGGCCGGCGAGGCGTCGTTCGACGCTCTCGAAGCCATCGCCCCGGGCTTCGCAGACCTGCTCATCGAGTTCACCCTCGGTGACGTGTTCACCCGGCCCGGTCTGAGCGTCAAGACCCGTGAACTGCTGACCGTGGCCGGTCTGACCTCGATGGGCACCGCCCCCCTTCAGCTGAAGACGCATATCGACAGCGCCCTCAACGCGGGGAACACCAAGGAAGAGATCGTCGAAACGATCACGCAGATGGCCGTCTTCGCCGGATTCCCCGCCGCGCTCAACGCCTTCTTCGTCCTCGGCGAGGTCCTCCAGGACCGAACCGGCAAGCAGTAGTACGTGCCCGGCGGCACAGGGGTCCGGGCGTACCCGCATCCGCACGCTCCGGACCCCGCCGCCGAGTCGTACTCGTCCCATGCCGAAGAAGGAAGCCAACCGCCTCCTCGCCGGCGGACGCGCACCGGTCGAGCACGGCTTCGCCCACCCGCCCCGGAGAAGTGCAGTCACGTGTCCGATACCCCCGAGGCACCGCCTGCTCGCAGGCTGGGAGACATCCGAAACCTCCGAAGGAGAACAATGTCGCCCCTTGCCTCCCCGTCCTCCGAGACCGGTACGCCGACGGTGAGCACCATCGAACTCGGTGATGTGCAGATCCACCGCGTCATGGAGTACTCCGACACCACTCCGATGACGACGGATGTGTTCTTCCCCAACAGCAAGCCCGAGGAGTGGCAGCGGCACACCCAGATGCTGGCGCCCCACCACTGGGAGCCGGACACCGATCTCACCCGTGCCGCCACCCAGTCCTGGGTGCTGCGCAGCGAGGGCAGGATCATCCTGATCGACACCGGCGCGGGCAATGGCAAGTACCGCCCGCTGCAGCCGATCTGGTCCTATCTGAACACCGACTACCTGGCGAACCTCGCCGCTGTCGGCGTGCGGCCCGAAGACGTCGACATCGTCGTCAACACCCACCTGCACGACGACCACGTCGGCTGGAACACCCGGCTCGAGGGCCGCGACTGGGTCCCCACCTTCCCCAACGCGACCTACCTCATGCCACAGCGTGACTTCGAGTACTGGAGGCCCGAGAACCTCCACAACACGGTGTTCGGGCGAGGGAACCAGAACGTCTACGAGGACAGCATCGACCCGGTCGTCGAGGCCGGTCTGGTGAAGACCTGGGACGAGTCGTACACCATCGACTCCCACCTCCGCCTCGAACTGGCCCCCGGCCACACCCCCGGGGCCTCGATCATCCACCTGGAGTCCGCGGGCGACCGCGCGATCTTCGCCGGCGACCTCCTGCACGGCGCGATCCAGGTGCACGAGCCGCACATCAACAGCTGCTTCGAAGAGGACGAGGACGGCGCTCGCGCCAGCCGTGCACGCATGTTCGCGCACGCCGCGGACAACAACGCCCTCGTGCTCCCGGCGCACCTGCCCGGCCACGGTGCCTTCGAACTGCGCCGCCGGGGTTCCGGCTTCGAGCTGACCGACTGGGCGCCGTTCTCCCGCACCTGATCCGACCACCCGCCCTGCAAGGAGGAACCCCCATGACCACCACGTTGCCCGGGAACCCGGAGAACACGACCGCGGACCTCGACATGTCCGGCTACCGCGTCACCCGACGAGCCTGGGTCGCGGCCGATCCAGGGCGGGCGTACGACCTGCTGAGCACCGTGTCGAACATCGGTCGCTGGAGCCCCCACGCGATCCGTGCCCAGTACGAGGAAGGCGCCGGAGCATGGGCGGGAGCCTGGTTCCGGGGCCGTAACCAGCGCGGGGGCACGGAGTGGGACAGCCGTTCGCAGGTGCAGGAGGCCGTGCGCGGGGTCGAGTTCACGTACACCGTCCTCGGTTCGGCGCCCGTGCCCGTCGTCCGCTGGCGCTGGACCTTCACCCCCGACGGGTCGGGGACCCTCCTCACCCAGACGTGGCAACTGCTCGAGGCGGACCCCGTCCTCGGCTCCACCTACGCGGACCTCGACACCCTGCGGGAGGTCACCGCCGGGAGCATGGAGGACACCCTCGTGGCACTGGCCCGCTGGATCTCCGAGAACCCGGCGGTCTGAAACCGCACCGCCGCGCACCCGGCAGCCGGTCGGTACGAGGCAGTCGACCGACGGGCACCGTTCCCCCGGACGGGCCCGCCGGCCGACCCGGCGGGCCGGGCCCCGCCGGAAGAACTCCTCACCTCCCCGGACCGCCGCACCGGACTCACCGAACTCGCCGACTCGCCGACTCACCGACTCACCGACTCACCGACTCACCGACCGACAAGGAAAGTCCGTCAAGCGGACGACACCGCCCCCGGCACCGCCTGCGAGCCTTGGGCCGTCACTTGCGACCATGGTCGGGAAACCCCCGTAAGACACCTCCGATCCGAGTAACAGGAGATCGCCATGCCCCCCACCCTTCCTCCGCTGTTCCACGTCGGCATCGTCGTGGCGGACCTCGACCGTGCCGTCGCGGACTACGAGCGTCGGTGGGCCGTCAAGACCGAGCGGATCATGGATCTCCACTTCGCCGGCGCCCGCTTCCACGGGCAGGAGGTCGCCTGCTCGGCCCGCTACGGCTTCATCAGCACCGGAGCGTCGGAGATCGAACTGATCCAGCCGCTCACCGGCCGCTCGCCGTACACGGAGTTCCTGGAGGCCAACGGCGAGGGCGTCCATCACCTCGCCTACGCCGTCGAAAGCATCGACCAGCACCTCGCGGCGCTGGGCGAGGCGGGCGAGGACCCGGCTGTCGTCTTCGACGGGGCCATCGGGGGCCGGGCCCGCTTCGTGTACCTGGACGGCCTGGCGCACGGGCCGGTCGTCGAGCTGATCGAGCGGTCCGGCCAGGCCGGCTGACCGCCGGGCAGCGGGATCAACCGGTGCTCAGCGCCTCGGTCGGTGCCAGGCGGGCGGCGCGCACGGACGGGTACATCCCTGCCAGGACGCCGATGACCATCGCTCCGCCCGTGCCCATGGCGATGGCGGACAGCGGGATCACCGGTGGCCAGCCCTGGTACGTTACGTAGGCGACGGTGGCGAGAACGCCGATCACCGTTCCCGACACTCCACCGAGCAGGGAGAGCACCAGGGACTCGGTCATGAACTGGCCTCGGATCTGTCCCCGGTTGGCTCCCAGCGCACGCCGGAGGCCGATCTCGCTGCGCCGTTCGAGCACGGAGATGTACATGGTGTTGGCGACTCCGATACCGCCGACCAGCAGGGCTACCCCCGCCAGTCCCAGAAAGAGCACCGAGAACGTGCTGTTCACGGCGCGTTTGGCGGCCAAGGCATCCGATGGCCGGCTCACCTGCACCAGCCCCGGGAGCTTCGGGTACACGGTGGCGGGAAGGACGTCGGCCACCGCTTCCATGGCGTCCTCGTCGGCTCGCACATAGATGACCGTGGGGTGTCCGTCGAAGCCGAGCTCCTGCTCCGCCGCCTGCCAGCCCACCAGTACGGAGCGGTCGAGGTCCTCGGCGAGAGGGATCGGATCGAGGACGCCGATGACCGTGAACCACGTCTGATCGATGACGACTTGCGGGGCCTCCTGCCCCGGGACGATGCGGGGGATCCCCAGCCGGGCAGCGGCTTGGTGGCCGAGCACGACGGTGGGTAGCCGGTTGGTGGAGGGGTTCAGGAAACGGCCCGACCTCACCCGGCCGTTCACGGCGGGAAGCAGGTCGTCCTGGCCGGCGAGAACGTTGAGCCCGAGTCCGTCGTTGGGGTCTGTCCGGTCGGAGCGCCGGACGATCGCATGCGTGTTGGCCACGGCACTCGTGCGGCTCACCGGCCCGATCCTGGCGGCCATTGTCGCCGCTTCCCGCGGCAACAGCACTGGGGGCTTCTGGTTGGACTGCGGCTGCGCCCGGAGCAGGTTCGTGCCCAGCGCCGCGAGCTGCCGGTCGAGCGCACTGTGGCTCGACGCCGGAATCCCGGTGACGAGGACGAGGGTGAGGGTGCCGATCGAGATGCCGAGGGCGGAAAGCGCCGCCCTCATGGGGCGAACGCGGATGCCGAGAAGGCCGAGACGCAGGATGTCCGACGGTGCCAGTCGCACGGGTCGGGCCGGATCGCCGCGCACGTCGGCGGCGGAGGGGTTCGGGACGTGGCGCCCCCGGACTTCTCTCTGATCCGGGTCGTCCCGATGGCGAGTTCTCCCACGGGTCACGCGTCGCCCCCGGGGGTGAGAGACGCCTCAGGGTGTGAGTCGGTGACGACGCGCCCGTCACACATCTCGATCCTGCGTGGCAGGCGCGCTGCGATGTCCCGGTCATGGGTGATGACGGCGATGGTGGTGCCTTCGCTGTTCAGCCGGGTCAGAAGATGGAGCACGGACTGTCCGTTCGCAGTGTCGAGAGCGCCGGTCGGCTCGTCGGCGAGTACCAGCGCCGGCTCGTTGACCAGCGCCCGGGCGATGGCCACTCGCTGGCGTTCGCCTCCCGAGAGTTGGTGCGGCAAGTGGCGTGTGCGATGGGCGAGACCGACACGGTCCAGGGCGGTGACGGCCATCGGCTGCCGACGGCGGCGGGGCACGCCCGAGTAGAGCAGTCCGGTGGCGACGTTTTCCTCGGCGGTGAGGCCGTCCGTGAGATGGAAGTGCTGGAATACGAAGCCCAGCCAACGTCCGCGCAGCGCGGACAGTGTCCGGTCGGACAGCTGTGCGGCGTCCTGGTCGCCGATCCACACCGTGCCGCCCGTCGGTCTGTCGAGGGTGCCCATGATGTTCAGCAAGGTGGATTTTCCGGACCCCGAGCGGCCGACGACGGCCAGCAGCTCGCCCGCCCGGATGGTCAGGGATACGTCATCGAGGGCGGTGACCCCTCCCGCGTACATCTTGCTGGCGTTTCGCACGGTGAGCACGGCCGAGCCGGTTCCCGGCGGGCTTGTCATGATGCCGTCACCACCACGTCGCCTTCCTCGATGCCGGCTCCGCTGACCTCCACGAGCCCCTTGGCGAAGAGGCCGGTCCTGACCCCGACCAGCTTCCCGCCGGGACGCTGCAGCGCGTAACCGCCTTCGCTCAGGGCGAGGAGGGCACCTACGGGGACCACCAGGACGTTCTCCCTGGTCCGGGCCGTGAAGACGACCCGTACGGACGCCGCGTCGAGCTTGGCGACATCGTCGGCGTCCGCCGGCTGGACCTTCACCTCCAGGGTGGGGGTCGTGTCGGTGCCGGCACCCGCTTCGACGGCGTCGCCGCCCTGCACGGTGGTACCGATGGACCCGACCTTGCCAGGAACAGTCCTGGTGTCGGGAAGGATGATGGAGACTTCGTCGCCTTGGTGAATGGACCCGGCACTGCCCGCGTCGGCCTCCACCGTGACCGTCTTCTCCTGCGAGGTGAGGGTGAGGACTTCCTCGATGGCCGGGTCACCCAACTGCGCCTTGACGGCGTCGACGCGTGAGGGGCCGGACAGGACCACGGCCCGGTCCGGGGCCAGAGTCCCGGTGGTCTTCTGGTTGGTGTCGTGCTGCCAGCGCTTGAGCGCTGCCAACACTCCGGTGGTCAGTTCGGTGCCGGCATCGCCCGCCTCGCTGCCCTCGCGCGATGCTGCGGACCGCTGCGGCCGAGGGCCGATGTCATAGCCCAGGGCTTCCAGGTTCTCGACGAGAACGGTCACGTCCCGCCCGGTCGTTCCCGCCTTGTCCAGCGCACGGAAGAAGGGAGTGTCGCCGAAGAACACCGTGACCGGCTCGTCGTCCACCCAGTACAGGGGTTTCCCCCGTGAAACGACCGAGCCCGGGGCGGGCAGCCGGCTGATGACGCCCTTCCCGGACCCCTTCACCGTGACCTGCCCCCCGAAGCCCAGAACTCCGGGCAGCGTCCGGGAGTCGGACAGGTCGGCGCGCTTCACCCGGGTGGTCTGAGCGGAGGGAGCTGCGGCGGGGCCGGGCTCCTGGTGCTTACCGTGGTCCGACAGCGCTCTCGCCCCGTAGACCCCGCCCGCGGCCACCACGAGGACCGCCACCACCACTGTCACCCTGCGCACGGTGCGGGAAGCCCCACGCGGCCGTTTTCGGATCGAGTCACTACGGGGCGAGCCGCTACTTGTCACCGAACGCCTCCAGCGAACACGACTGCTCAGCCTCGGCGATTCCGGATTCCGGGAGGGTGCCCGTGGTGTCCTTGTCGAAGGTCCAGCCCAGGCCGTCAGGACTGACACTCGTGTCGGCGACGAGGTGGATCTTCATGCCCTTGTGCTGGAGACACTTGACGTACGCGCGGAAGTCGTCCGCGTAGTGCGGGTTGCTCTCGGGCGTGGTCTCGGGAGGCTGAAGCGGCAGCTTGACCAGGCAGGCCTCGTAGGCGGGACGGTACTTGGGGGCATCCGCCCTGCCCTGCTCCGGGGCTGCCTGCTTGGCGCCCGCGGCGGCCGCCCGCTTGGTGTTCATCGGTACGCCGTGCGCCTGCAGACATGCGTTGTAGGCGTCCGCGAGCCGCTGCTTCTCCTCCTCGGAGGTGTCCAGGCGCAGCTGAGGGCGCTTGGCGTCGACGGCCGAGTCCTGGGCCTCGTCCTTCGACGCCGGCTCCTTGCCCGTCGGTGCGCCGGACGCCAAGGTGTCCACGCTCTTGCCGGAGCCGGCCTCGGCGTCCTCACCGCTGCCGCATGCGGCAAGCGACATTCCGGCGACCACGGCCAGGCCGACGGCGAGAGCGCGCAGCCGCGGGCGGCGCACGGGCGGATTACGGGGGTGCTCCGGGGCGTCGACGGGACCGCAGGGTGTCGGCGAGTGCTGTGCATGCCTGTTCATGCCGATCAGCGTTCACCAGCATTGTCAGGTGATTGTCAGGAACTCATGGCGATGCGATCTGCTTCCCACGGCACGGGCAGAACACGGCCGTTGTCGTTCCTAGACTGACGCCATGCGCGCACATGTGATGGTGGCCGAAGACGACGCCGACCAGGCCGAACTGGTCCGTCGCTACCTGGAGCACGAGGGCCACGAGGTGACCCTGGCTCACGACGGCCGCTCCGCCCTCGACCTATTGCGCGGCCGACGCCCGGATCTGCTGGTCCTCGACGTAATGATGCCCCGGGTTGACGGACTGGACGTGTGTCGTGTCATACGTGCGGAGCCCCGTCTCGCGCACCTTCCCGTGCTCATGCTCACGGCCAGATCGTCCGAGGACGATCTTCTGCTCGGCCTGGATCTGGGCGCGGACGACTACATGACGAAACCGTTCAGCCCCCGCGAACTCATGGCGCGCGTCCGGTCGTTGCTGCGCCGCAGCGACAGAGGCCCGGACGCCGCGGCCGACCGGGAAGCACGCAACGCCGTCCTGCGGGCCGGGCCGGTGACCGTCGACCGCGTCCGTCACGAAGTGTGGGCGTACGGCCGTGTGATCCGCTGCACGCCGGGAGAATTCCGCCTCCTCGACATGCTCGTCGAGCACGCGGGTCAGGTGCTGTCCCGGACCCAGATCCTTGAGCGTCTGCACGGCTCCGACCCCTTCATCACCCTCAGGACGGTCGATGTCCACGTCATGAATCTGCGCCGCAAGATCAAGGACGTTCGACCGGGCCCTCAGGACGTCTCGCCTCTGGTGACCGTGTACGGAGTGGGCTACAAGCTCACGGACACTCCGCACGACCAGCAGGCGCACCCGTATGGGTAGGTTCCGCAAGGGAAGAAGGGTCCGGATCTCCGCCGTGCCGCTGCGGCGCAGTCTGCTGCTGCGCCTGCTGGCGGTGTCGGCACTCGTATCGGTCTGCTCGATCACCGCCACCGCATGGGTGGTCCTGCAGACCACCGCTGTCGTACTCAGCCGCGAGCGAGGGCAAGCACTGGCCGACGACGCCCGGATCTACGACACCCTCCTGGGATACGCCGCGACGCACCCGAGTTGGAACGGCGTCCGGCCCACCGTCGACCACCTGGCACAGTCCGCCGGTCACCGCATCGTTCTACTCGGTGAAGACGGGCACCTCCTGGCGGACTCGAACGCCGACCGGAATCGCCCCTTCCAGCCTCCGCAGCAGGCATCCGCGGTCATCGACCCCCTGGCCGTCGACCCTGAGTTGAACAAGAACACGGATGACGGCCGGTCGGGCACGGAGCGGATCGACCCCCGGGCGGTGGGACCGTTCAAGCTGTCCGAGGAAGACAGCGAAAGGCTGACGCGCACTGCGAAGCGGGTGGTCCTGTGCCTGCGCGAGTTCCACGGCATCCAGGCCCACGTTCAGATGTCGTCCGCCGGACGCCCGAAGGTGGTGGTGCCGAACCCCGGCGGTACACCCACCCTCGGTGAGCAGCGCTGCTCCCCCGGGTTCACTGATCCGACACCGTCGGAAGAGAGCGCCCTGGAGGGGCTCACGAGCCTCGTCAACGCGTGCCTGGCCCGTCGGGAGGTGGACGGGGTGAGGCTCGCGATTGACGGCAGTTGGGAACCCCGGACCCGTCACGCGCCCCCGGCCTCGACGGTCCTCTCGTGTCTGACGACCAGCCGCAGCCAGCAATTGGCACCGTACGTGGCACCGGCCGCGCTGCTGTACGTCAGCAGTCCCGGACGTACGGCGACGACGTTCTTCGACCTCACCTCCGCGAACCGGCTCCGCATCGCGGGCTGGGCCGCCGCCGTGCTAGTGATGACGGTTACCGTGACCACGTTGACCGGCATCCGCCTGGTGAAGCCGCTCAGGACACTTACCAAAGCGGCCATGCGCATGGAGGGCGGGGAGGCGTCCCCGAGCGTGCTGGTCCGGGGAGGCGATGAGATCGCGAAACTGTCGGCCGCCTTCAACGCGATGTCGCGACGCCGCGAACAGCTGGAATCAGCACGCCGGGACATGACCAACGACATCGCTCATGAACTGCGCACCCCGGTGAGCAACATCCGGGGCTGGCTGGAGGCGGTGGAGGACGGCCTCGCACAGCCCGACGCCGATCTGGTGACCAACCTGCTGGGACAAGCACTCCAGCTCCAGCACATCGTCGACGATCTCCGGGACCTTTCCGCGGCCGAGGCCGGCGAGCTCCGTCTGGTTCCGGCGCCCGTCGAGCTCATGGAGCTGCTGGCTTCCGTCGCCGTGGCCAACCAGGCCACGGCGACGGCAGCAGGCGTGACCATCACGGTCGTGGACACAGGACGCGTCCCGGTCATCGCTGATCCCGTACGGATACGCCAGATGATCGGCAACCTCGTGTCCAATGCGATCCGCTACACACCCGCGGGCGGGTCGGTCACTCTGAGTGCCCACGTCGACCTCGACACCGTCGTGATCGACGTGGCGGACACCGGGACCGGGATCTCGGCCGACGAGTTGCCGCACATCTTCGACCGGTTCTGGCGCGCGGAGAAATCCCGCAGCAGACAAAGTGGCGGCAGCGGCCTCGGACTGGCCATCGTGCGCCGCCTGGCCGAAGCACACCAGGGAACGGTGACCGCGGCCAGCACGCCGAACGTCGGCTCGACTTTCACACTTCGCCTGCCGCACCACTCATGAAGTGCGAGAAGCGGATCAGCGCCGGGGCGGGTCGGGCCAAGTCGGCTGACAGCGCCTGCTTCGGCCATCCGGCCCGGCTCACGCGTGCCGACGGCCGGTGGAGCGTACGGACGAGGCACCCGGCCACCGTGCGGTGACCGGGGCGGGCGGGGGCAGGCGGTGAACGAAGGCCGAAGCGACAGATCCGCCCGGTCCTCTCCGCCCGACGACAGGAGCGCGGGCCTCGATCCGGATCACCGTCCGAAGAGACCTGCGCCCTGCCATCCAAGAGCTCCAGCGCCACCTCCCACCGGAAGCGGTCCGCTCCCCCCGCCCGCCTTCGGCCAGTGCGGCTCCTACGACCCGACCAGCACGCCCATCTCCCGCAGTTGGTCCAGGCTCCGGCCGTACGCCGGGTGGGCGGCCATGGCCGCGTTCCCGTGCGGCTGGACCACGGTCGGGATGCCCATCCCGTACGCCTCGCACAGGATGCCCAGCGCGAGGGTGTCGGCGATGCCGGCGGCCCACTTGTTGATCGTGTTGAACGTGGCGGGCGCGACGGCGATGGCGTCGGCGGGCGGGAGGGGGCGCGAGTCGCCGGGGAAGCTCACCGGTTGTCCCCGCCACCGGAGGGGGCAAGGGCCTTGAGGCTGTCGGGGTCGTCGGTCTCCCAACAGGGCCCGCCCCCCGGTCGGCGGCCGCAGCACCCACACGGTGCCGCCGGCACGGACGTCGGTGACGATCGCCCGCCGTCCGTCTCCGTCCCTGACGAGGTCTCCGACCCACGCGCGCCGGGCGCTCACGAGGTGCCCTCCTCGGATGCTTCGGTCTGCGTGAACCAGCCCGACGCCGCGTCCGCGAGGTCGCGGCGGCGTCGGGCCTGACCGGGCGTACGGCGGGCCGGGGTGCCGTTCGACGCGTCCGCGAGGAACCCTCCCCGATCGCGGAGGAGCACGCCGAGGGCCGTGAACTGGGCCGCGTCGGAGGCGACATGTGCCGGGCCGCTGACGATGACGCCCCGGATCATCCCGGCGGACAGGGCAGCCGTGACCGCCTGCCACCCCGGCCGCTCAGCGAGCGGCAGCGTCGGGTCGGAATCGGACCAGACCCCGGCGACGTGCCAGTGCCGGGCGCCGGCGTAGTAGCGCCACGCTCCTCGCTCTCGCTGAGAGCACTGGAGGACAGGGTGCAGGAGTAGACGGCAACGGGCACGTGCCCGAGGCCGCCGGACGGGTTGTTCGGCATGCCTCAAGGCTGCTGGCCTGCGATGCTCGGGCCCAGGCACGGCCCGTCGCAGCGGAGGGACCTCGTGTGGGGCTCGACTGCCACGTCCCGTGGCAGCGGACGCGGACTTCGCCGTGGGGCTACCACGGCCCGTAGCAGTCAGGCTGGTGGCGCCCGCGGGGCTACTACGGACCGTGGTACTGCGACCTGTCCCTCAGCGCAACCCGAACGGGACGCCGGCGGAGTTGGCCAGCCCGCGCAGCCGGTTGACGGACACGCCGGCGAGCCTGCTGATGATGACGCCGCGAGGCATCTGGTGGCGCACCCAGCCGGGAGCCATCTCGCACACCGTTTGAAGGGTGTCGGCGGCGGCCTCCCGCTCATCGAGGCCGGCGGCGTCGAACCTGGCGCGGGCTTCTGGAAGGAGCCGACCTTTTCCCGGGTGGGCGCGAACGCGGCCAGTACTTCGTCGGCTTCGCGTATGCGTATGTAGCGATATGCGGTGACGATGCCGAACCTGGCAGCGAACTGTGCGTAAGTGTCACCGCACCACAGATGGGCCAGGGTGAGGAGGTCCTGCCGTCCGGCGAGCAGTCGCCGCCATCGGGTCCCGATCTCCCCTCACCGGGCAGTGAGGTGTCGTCCGGCCAGACACCGCAAGGTGCGACTGGACAGGTCGGTCGACGACGGGTAGGCAAGCACGCGAAGCTCCTGGCGGCTGCGGGCGACCTTGGTCAAGAACCCATCTACCAGGAGCTTCGCCGCTCCGCAGATCTGTCCAACACGCAGCCAGCACACTCAGGTCGAAAAGGGCTCACTGCGATACACCCAATGCCCACGCATGACCTTCGTAGAACAGGTCGCCGGCCTGACAACTCCGATACGGTCGCCGGAGCAATCGACTCGTAGGAAGGTGCTCCATGCTCGGCGTGTCAGGGGCCTTCGTGCTCTGGCTGATTCAGATCGTGGGCACGTGGGTGCTCGTGGGCCTCACCGTCGTGGCCCTGTTCCTCCGGACGTCCTTTTCCCTGTTCGCGCTCGCGCGCACGATCGTCACCGCCGCCGTCGTGTTGACCCTGGCGTATCGCTACGGGCTCGCCACTGACGGGTTCTTCGGGTGGGTGGACGCCGTCATCGTTAAGTACGGGCTGATGGCGATCGTCACGAGCATCGTCCTCGTTGTCCTAGCAGGCGTGTACGTCCTCGTCGTCCCGCCTGGCAGACGCCGCCCCCGACTGGTTCGCCTCTTCCTCATCAACGGCGAGGAGTTCACGGCTCCCGGCCCGCTCTCCGTCCTTGCTCTGGCGGGCGCGACAACCGGCGTGGTGGCCTGGTCGATGAACGCGATCGAGGAATACGACAACGCATTCGTGAGCCTCGTCACCGCGATCCTGGTCCTGCTTCCTGCAGGAATCTTCCTCTTCTTCGCTCCTCTCAGCCTCGCGGGCACGATCTTCAACGCGGCCAACGCCCACCCCGCCCTCCCCTCCCTCGCAGCACCGTTTGTGACAGTGGGCGCGATCGTCATGGACCGGTTCTCCGGAAAAATCATCGCCACACCCGACAACCTCAAGGACCCGTTCGCGCTCACTGGGCTCCTGATCACCGTGATCCTCAGTGCCGTCGAGCTCGTCCGGCTCAGAGGACGCGGTCAGGGCCTCACGCGGGACGCAGAGGCAGGCGGGGAGCCAAGCCCGATCCCCATCGACGAGACGGAGTCCGGAGCACCGGCCCCGCGATAGTCTCTCGCCGTGGGCATGCCCGAAGGAGGGGGACCGTGTCAGTGAGCATCAGCAGCGACGAAGCGACTGTCAGTACCACCACCAACGGCACTCCATTGAGCGCCGACCGGCTCAAGCACCTGGAATTCATCCAGGCCATCGTCACCAGGTTGGGTAACAACTCGTTCCTGCTCAAGAGTTGGGTGATGACACTCACCGCCGCCACCCTGGCACTCTCGGCGGGGCGGCTCAGCTGGCAGATCGCACTGAGCGGAATCGTCCCTCTGCTGGGCTTCTGGTTCCTCGACTCGTACTTCCTGCGCCAAGAACGACTCTTCCGGGCCCTGTACGAAGCCGCCCGGACACCCGACAGCACCGTGGAGATGCTGTCGATGAACGTCGGACCGTACCTGTCGAGGGTGACGCTGGCAAAGGCCGCCTTCTCTCAGACACTGGTGCTGTTCTACGGTGCCCTGCTGATCGCCCATTTCGTGGTCGTCCTCGTGGTCCACTGAATCAGGTCCTCGGAGGCGCGAGCGGGCACAGTAGGGCGGCCATCTCATCGGCCAGTCCGTCGAGCACGGCCGCGTCCCGGACCCCCGCCCCGTCTCCCGGCCACAGAGGCCCCATGGCGTCGCCCTGCCACCGTGGAACGAGATGGACATGGGCATGGAATACGGTCTGAGAGGCTGCGGATCCTGCGGAATGGATGACATTCATACCCTCGGGGGCGAGGTGGTCACGCAAGGCGGCTCCGACGCGGAGTGCGGTCGCAAGCAGCCGTTCTGCCTCCGTCGACGCCATGGCCCAGAGGTCCGGCGCATGCGTCCGGGGCACCACAAGCGTGTGGCCGAGGGTCGCCGGGACCAGCGGGAAGAACGCCACAGCGTGGTTGTCCTCGAAGATCATTCGCGCTGGTCCGCAGCCGACTGCGATGGAACAGAACGGGCACGGTTGCATGGACGTTCTCCTTCGAGGTTCGGAATTCTTCGAAGCAGTCCCCCGTCACCACCCTGTCAGTAGGAGCGAACGAGAAGGGGCGACACCGCCATGGGAGGCGTCTTCATCAACTACCGCAGGAGCCCGCGCGCCACACCTGCGGTGCACCGACTGCGGGAACGGCTCGGCCGCCACTTCGGCGACGCTCAGGTCTTCCTCGACACGTCGTCGATGCTGCCGGGTAACCGCTACCCGGATGACCTCAGACGCCGAGTGCACGAATGCGAGGTTTTGCTTGTCACCATCCCGGAGGGCTGGCTGGAAGCACAGGACCCGTCCGGCCAGCGATGCCTCGACCGCGCGGGCGACTGGGTGCGGCACGAGATCGAACTGGCGCTCGCCGCCGGGAAGACCGTGATCCCCCTGCTCCTCGACGCCGCGGAGACGCCGTCGCCCGAGCTGCTTCCCGCGTCGATCCGCGACCTGTCCCTGCGACAGGCGCATCGCGTCACTGCGGACGACTGGGACGAGGCCGTCGAGGAGCTGGTCGCCACGCTGGAGACCCTGGTGGCACCGGAGTGGGTGCCGATCCCCTCCGAAGAGCCGCCGTCACGACGGCCCGGCCGGCTGCTCGGCTGGGCCACCGGCCTCCTCGCCACCGCGCTCTGTGTCCTCGTGCCGTGGGCCGCGACGGCCGGAGGGCCGGTCCCGGAACCGGACGACGCCCCGGCCGCCCTGCTGCTAGCCCTCGCGTCCCTCGGGCTGATGGGCCTCGTCCTGGGCACCGTGCTGCTGTCCTGCGGCCCCGTGCGCCGCCCCGTCCAGGCGTGGGAACGTGACCTGCAGGACGCCACGCAGGAGAACTACCTCCGGGCGACCTATCCGGTGCCGGTCTTCCTCCTGTTGTTCGCGGCTGTCGTCGTGATCCAGGCGTGGGGGCGGAGTCCCGGCTTCGCCGTCGTACTGATGCTGGGCACGTGCATCGCCGTCGGCCCGATGGCAGCCCGCTTCGTTCGCTCCCTCAAGAAGGACCGCGAACGGTGGGTGCGGTGGCCGGAGGCGATGCCTGCGGCCGCTCCGGTGGCGGTGGTACGGCGAGAGATCGCCCGGCTCGACGTGCGTACGCAAGGGTGGAACGCACCGATCCGGCGAGAGCAGCGGGACCGGGCACGGTTCGCGCTCGGAGAACTGGCGGAGGCGGTGGCGGCTCAGGGACGGGCGGCGGAACGCGGACGGTTGCTGTGGTTGCGCGAGGCGCGGCCCTGGGTCTTCAGCGGGTACGTCCTGTGGCTGGCGCTCACTGTCGCCCTCACGCTCGCCTGGACCCTCCCCCTCGGAGGCGGACTCGAAGGCTGGGACTGGGCGCGGCTGCACGCGGCCCCTGTGGCCGCCGGGACCGTGGGCTTCGGGCTGTCCTGGACCACCATGGAGTGCGCGTACCGCTACCAGCGGCGACAGCGCCGGATGTTCCACACGGAGGCGACGCACCGGCTCGCAGTGGTGGAGGCACGGGTCGACACGCTGAGTTCCCCGTCCCGTACGCGGCTGGTGGCGGGGACGAAACGCTAGTGTGCTGCGCCGGAAATTGCGGCTCTAAGTTTGTAGGCTGTTTTCATGTCGCCTCGGGGTCCTCGTGCTGTCGAAGTTGTGCTGTCCGTCGAGGAGCGTGCGGAGTTGTCGCGCTGGGTGGACGGTGCGGTCTCGGCTCGTGTGGCGGAGCGGGCCCGGATCATCCTGGCCTGTGCGGACGGGGCGTCAAACGCCTCTGTCGCAGCGGACTACGGGGTGAGTAGGGAGACGGTGCGCAAGTGGCGCTCCCGTCCTGCACTCCCTCGCTGAATGAGCCCTTTCAGAGTGGCCACCGGATGGGTGACGAGGCTGGTGCCCGCAACGCACGAGGCTCCCGTGCCGTTGAGAGAGGTGTTCGACGTCTCAACTCTTCAGCGCGGGAGCCTCGTTGGTTCCATATCCTGCCGCACTCGACCTGCCTCATGCCCTGGTCGAGTGGGTAACCATGCTCATCGTCACCCGGGAGGGTGACCGCCGCTGCAAACTCCCGCCGCACCAGCGTGCTCTCGTCGCTCTGGTCTACCTCCGGCGGCACGACACCCTCACGCAGATCGCCGCGGGCTTCGGCGTATCCGGCGGCACCACCCACGCCTACGTCACCACCGTCGTCCGGCATCTGGCGGACAAGGCACCAGGTCTGCTGAAGGCCCTGCGCGAGACGGACTCCGACTACGCACTCCTGGACGGCACCCTCGCCGAGTGCCACCGGGTCGGCGACGGACAGGCCGACCACTCCTCCAAGTGCAAGCGCCACGGCGTGAACGTGCAGGTTCTCACCGATCCCGCCGGGGAGATTGTGTGGTTGTCGCCGACGCTGCCGGGCCGTGCCCACGACCTGACGGCAGCCCGCACGCACAAGATCATTCGGATCTGCGAACGCCAGGGCGTCCCGGTCCTCGCCGACATGGCCTACATCGGTGCAGGCGACTGGGTCACCACCGCGAAGCGCCGCCCGCCCAACGGCGAACTCACCCCCACCGAGCGGACGGCCAACCGGGCCCTGTCCGCCGCCCGCGCACCCGTCGAACGCGGAGTCGCACGCCTGAAGTCTTGGCGGAT
Source organism: Streptomyces lancefieldiae (assembly GCF_031845825.1). Classification (NCBI taxonomy): domain Bacteria; kingdom Bacillati; phylum Actinomycetota; class Actinomycetes; order Kitasatosporales; family Streptomycetaceae; genus Streptomyces; species Streptomyces lancefieldiae. Next base: position 64,946 of record NZ_JAVRFH010000039.1, read on the forward strand.
CTCCGCAGAGCCCGCTGCAGCCCCAACGTCATGACAGCCATCTCCAAAGCGGTCCTCACCCTGGAGAGGCAACGCTGAAGATGCTCATGTGCCTACACGTCGGAAATGATTACCAAGTGCGTTACTGCTGTGGAGGTGGGCAGACTGCGCGAAACACTGGCACCACAGCTGCCGGCACCGTTGCGCCTGACACGCCAACGGAAGGCCGTAATGACCGCCCTGTACCAGCGAGCCGGCTTCCCCTCCGCGCAGGAACTACACGAGGCACTGGAAGCCGAGGGCATCACCATCGGCCTGACCACGGTGTACCGGACTCTCCACGCCTTGGACCGGTCCGGACAGCTCGACGTCGTACGGGAGGAGAGCGGGGAGCGGCTGTACCGGCCCCGGCCCGCCGACGGGCACCGCCACTGTCTCGTCTGCCGTGACTGCGGCCTCAGCACGGAGGTCGAGGCCGACGCGGTCGAACGCTGGGCGGAGGGCGTCGCCGAAGGCATGGGCTTCACCGAGGTCGAGCACACGGTGGAACTGACCGGTGTCTGCGACCGGTGCGGCTTCACCCGGACCACTCCGGGCCCGGGCTCCGCGGAGCAGCGCGCTTGAACGGCGGCCGACTCTCGACGGACGCGCAGGAGGAACGACGGAGGTCTGGTGGCCTCACCCACCGGCGGCGAGGAGCCCAGCGGTCCTTCCGAGCGGTCGCGGGTGCGCTGATGCGGGCAGTACGAAGCGCCCGCCGACCCAGGGCGGGCGGGCGCTGCTCACGGAGCCGGGAGCGGTCCGGTCAGTGACCGTCGACCGTCCCGGAGAGTTCGTTGGTGGCCTTCGGCAGCGTCACGGACGTCAGCTTCTCGCCCGAGTCCAGGTCGAAGGCGTGCAGTTGGCGCTTACCCGGTTCGGAGACGTACGCCGTGTGGTCACGGACGAACAGCGTGGGCCTGGGCTGCTGCCAGTCCAGGGGCTCGGTCCAGTCGCCGACCGCCTCGATCTTCTTCTCCACCTTTCCGGTCTCCGGGTCGATGACGTGCAGGACACCGTTGGTACCGAGTACGAGCGCTTCGCCGTGCGGGCCACGGGCGAGCGAGCGGAAGGAGTAGCTGGTGCCGAGGTCGACCAGCTTCATCTTCGCCGGGCGGGTGTCGATCAGCGATATGCGGGTGGGCCGCTCCAGTTCCGCGTCGGGGTCGGTCTTGTAGTCGCCGAGGAGGATCGGTGAGGCGTCGCTGCCGGCTTGATTGCCGGTGCGGGCGTAGTCGTCGGGGGCGTCGACCTTGGTGAACTTGCCGTTCTTGTAGAGGAGTACGCCGTCCTCGCAGCCGAGACCGACGACGTCGCCCTGGGCGGCGGCCTCGCCGTGCACACCCGGGCAGTTCTCGGCGCGTGCGATCTCCTTGTCGTTCTTGTCCAGGACGAGTGCGCCGGTGCGCTTCTCCTCGGTGCCCAGGGTGGTGACGAGTTCACCGTCGGCCAGTTCGATGGCGACGCCGTGGTGGGGCTCGGCGGAGGTGTAGCTGCGGCCCTCCGGCTGCTTGCCGCCGGCCAGGTCCGCGGGGTCGAAGACGTCCACCTCGCCCGTGCCGTCGGTGAAGAGGACCGTCCTGCCGCCGTGCCGCACGACGTGGCCAGGCTTCGTGCCCTTGAACTCGGCGTCCGTGAAGGTCTGCCGGGCCGCGTCGAACACGCGGAAGCCGCTGTCGGTGGAGACGATGACGTGGTCCTTGTCGCCTGCCGGGTTGACCCGGTTGAAACCGGGCAGTTCAACGGTCTTCGCCAGCTTGAGGGTCTCGCCGTCGAGGACGTACAACCCTCCGTCGTACGAGGCGACCAGCGGACTCTCCACCGCGGTGGGCTCACTGCTCTTGGTCTGCTTCTTCGGCTCGGCGTCGGACGAGGCGCCGTCACCGCCGCCGCAGGCGGTCAGCGCCATCGACGCCGTCAGGGCGAGTGCCGTGCCCGTGAGCAGTCTGGCGCGTGTCGACCTGTTCATCGTGTGTCTGTCCTCTCCGGCCCTCAGGCACGGTGTCGTGTGGTGGAGCGGCCGGCGATCCGTGCGCCGACCCTCGGGGAAGAGTTGTCAGTCGCCGGTGAGGCCCTCGGCCATGGCCGAGGCGTTGGCGCGCATCATGTCCAGGTAGGTGCCGGCGCCTTTGCCCTTCTCGGTCAGCGACTCGGAGTACAGCGAGACGACTTTGACGTCACCGCCCATTTCCTTGCGCAGGACCTCGGCGAGCCGGGTGGGCTGGGAGGAGTCGGCGAAGACGGTGCGCACGTTGGCCTTCTCCATGGCCTGGGTGAGGGAGCGCAGGTCGGAGGAGCTGGGTGAGGCGAGTGTCGTGCCGCTGGGGACGACCGCGCCGATCACGCGGAAGCCGAAGCGATCGGCCAGGTACCCGAAGACGTGGTGGTTGGTCACCAGGCCGCGGCGGTCCTCGGGGATGTCCGCGAAGGACTTCTCCATCCACGTGGTGAGGTCGGCGAGTTGTCCGTCGTAGTGTTCGGCGTTGTCCCGGACGGCCTTCTCGTTCACGCCGTCGACGTGTTCGACGACTTGGTCGGCGATCTGGCCGGCCGCCTTGCGCACGCGGTCGGGATCGGCCCAGAAGTGCGGGTCGGGCTCGCCTGCCTCGTCGTCGGGACCACCCTCCTCGCCGATGTGAAAGGTGAGCGGATCGGCCGCCTCGCCGGCGGCGAAGGTGGCCACTCCTGATGCGCGGGCCGCCTCCACGTGCCGCAGTACGTTCTCCTCCAGACCGAGGCCGTTGTAGACGACCAGGTCCGCGTTCTCCAGCTCGGCGGCCTGGACGGCCGACAGTCCGAAGGAGTGCGGGTCGGCGTTGGGCTTCATCAGGACGCTGATGTCCGCCTCGTCGCCGATGATCTCCCGGGTGATGTCACCGAGGATGTTGGTCGTCACCACGACCCGGGGCCGCTCGTCGCCGCCGCCCGTGCAGCCGGTCGACGTACCGGCGACGACGAAGAAGGTGACCAGGGTCAGCAGCAGGGCGCGCACCCGCGCGGCCCCCACACGTACGCTCATCGGCCTGTCTCCGCCATCAGGGACGGCCGCATGTCGAGGTCGAAGGTGCGGGCGACACGGAGGTCGTCGTTGTAGTCGATCTCGTACACACGCTTGCCCGCCGGGTCGTTGAGGTAGGCCCGGCTCCGGTCGACCTCGATCACCGGTGCCGCGGCTTCGCCGGTGGCGGCCTCGGGGACGTCCTTCAGCAGGCGTTCGGTGACCGTGGTCTCCCTGCCGGTGGACATGTCGTAGCCGTGCAGGGCTCCGTCGTCCTCCAGGACGACGAGCGGGGAGCCTTCACCTGCGGTGTTGGCGGCGACGACGGGGCCGGTCTCCACCCGGGTCCAGGCGCGCCCGGTGACGTCCAGGACCCATACGGCGTCCTGCCCCGCGGGTGCGGTGAGCGTGGTGCTGCCTGGACGGTGCCGGAACTCCGCAGCCCGCTCCGTCTTCGGCACGTCCGCGCCGTACGGGATCTTCTCGGCGGTGAAGGTGCCGTCGTCCTCGTGGACGAGCAGGGCGCCGTCGGCACAGCCGAGGACGACTCCTCGCCGGGTGACCGCGTCGCCCTTCGGGTTCTCGCACGCGGCCTCAGGGGTGGCGACGTGCTTGCCGGACCGGTCGAGCACGACGACCTCCGCGGGAGCGTCGCCGTCGCGCGTGAGGGTGACCAGGTGTTCCGCGTACGGCACGACGGGCCCGGCGTAGGTGCCCGGGAGCTGGTCGGGGGCACCGAGGGCACCCTTCTCCAGATCGGCGCGGGGGTGGACGCCCGCCTTGCCGTCCGTTGCCGTGACGACGGTGACGCCCGCGTCGCTGCGGATGCTCGTGCCGGTGCCGCCCGGGAGTTCGCCCGCCTCCTGGATCTTCGCGCTGTAGTAGTGCACGTGGTCTCCGTGGTCGACCATCCAGGCGCCGCTGTCCAGGACGTGGGTGCCGTCCGCGCCGTGGAAGTAGCCGAAGCGGCCGTCGGTGGTGAGTTCGGTGGTGCCGGCCTTGCGCGCGGTGTCGTGGATCTTGCCGGTGATCAGGTCCAGCACTCGGGTGTCACCGGTGCCGGGGTCACTGAGAAGGAGCCGGGACTGCTGCTCGGCGGCCTCGCCGGCGCCCTCGACATAGCCGTGGGGGGTGGCGGAGGAGGAAGGGCCCTTCGGGCTGGACTTGGCGTCATCCTGGCCCGCGCAGCCTGCGGTCAGCAGGACCGCGGACAGGAGTGCCGGCATCAGGGGTGTGACGTTTCTTCGGACGAACAACGAGATCGCCTCAGGTTTCGTTCGGTCGGGTCGTGGGGGCGTGTGCGGTGACCGTGGCGGCACGGACGGGGAGAGCGGCGCGGCGTGCACGGCGCCGATGCCGGAATCCGGACGCCAGGTGGGAGAGGAAGAAGAGACTGACCGCCAGGGCCGAGACGGTCGCGCCGGCCGCGGTGCTCAGGTGCCAGGAGAGCAGCAGGCCGCCGAAGGTGGCGGTCGCGCCGAGAGCCGCGGCGAGGACCATGACGCCGCGGACGCCGCGCGCCCAGGGCAGGGCCGCCGCCGGCGGGGCGATGAGCAGGCCGAGGACGAGCAGCGTGCCCACGATGTGGAAGGAGGCGACGATGGCCAGGGCCAGCAGGCCGAGCAGCACGGCGTGCGCCGGCCGGGGACGCAGACCGAGCGTCCGGGCCTTGCGCTCGTCGAACGCGAGGGCCAGGAAGGCGCGGTGCCCGAGCACCGAGACGGCCAGCGCCAGCAGCAGCGCCACGCCGAGGAGGAGCAGGTCGCTCTCGCGTACGGCGAGGACGTCGCCGAAGAGGAACCCGGTGAGGTCCACGGCGAACGACTGCGAACGCGACACGACGATGACGCCGAGGGAAAGCATGCCGACGAAGAGCAGGCCGATGCCGGTGTCCTGGGACAGCCGCGGAGTGCGGCCGAGGGCGGTGACACCGGCCGTCATGACGGCCGCGCTCACCACCGCCCCCACCAGCAGGTTGCCCCCGAGCAGCGCGGCGACCGCGACGCCCGGCAGAAGGCCGTGGGACATGGCGTCGCCGAGGAAGGCCATCCCCCTCAGCACCACCCACGTCCCCGCGAGGGCGCAGATCGCCGACACCAGAATCCCGGCCCACAGGGCCCGCTGCACAAAGGCCACCTCGAAAGGGGCCGTCAACCACTCCATACGAGGATCCTACAATGACAATCATGTTCAATAAACAGCGCCCGATGCCGCCCGGCGACCTACCGAGGAACGAGCGCGTCCGGTTCAGCGACCTTGACGCGGGCTACCCGGGCCGTCCGGTACTCCGCCAACTCAGCGCGTGCATACCGGCCTTGGCCATGACTGCGCTCGTCGGACCGAACGGCAGCGGGAAGTCCACCCTGCTCGGCGTCCTCGCCGGCGTGATCGACGCCACATCCGGGCAGCTCCGGTACGCGGAAGGCCGCCCGCCGGCCTTCGTCCCGCAGCGCGGCGCCGTCGGCGACGCGCTCCCCCTCACGGCACGGCAGACCGTGGAGATGGGCCGCTGGGGAGAGCGGGGGCCGTGGCGGCGGCTGACCCGGCAGGACCGGACCGTGGTCGACTCCGCCATGGAACGACTCGGCGTGGCCGACCTCGCCGACCGCCAGCTCGGCGAGTTGTCCGGTGGGCAACGTCAGCGCGTCCTCATCGCCCAGGGCCTCGCCCAGCAGTCCGACCTGCTGCTCCTGGACGAGCCGACCACCGGACTCGACCCCGAGGCCCGGGAACGGATCACGGCGCTGCTGACGGAGCTGGTCGCCGACGGCACGACCGTCGTCCAGGCCACGCACGACCTGGAGGCCGCCCGCTCGGCCGACGCCTGCCTGCTCCTCAGCGACGGACGGCTGGTCGGGCAGGGGCCGCCCGAGTACGTACTCACTCCGACGGCCCTGTCCCGGATCTGGCAGCCGGCGTGAAGCACGCCGGACCGGTGATGCCCGGCGCGCTTACACCACCGCCGTGCTGGGCAGGCCCGGCACCGTGCGAAGACCGCGCCGACAGCCACGGGTTGACCGGGAACAGTGGATGCGAACGGTGAAGCGAGTGACGTGAGCGATCACAAGTACACGGGAAGGCCGGACGGGCTCGCCGACGCCGTGCGCCTGACCGTGCGGACCTGTGTGCAGGTCGTGCTCGGCGGGTTCGCGCTCCTCACGATCGTCACGGTCGCCGGGGTGCTCGGGCCGACGCTCGCGCTCGACCTCTGCACACCGCCCGTAGCGGCCTGGTGGACGGTGTTCACCGCCGTGGTCGTCCAGGGGTGCCGTTCCTCCTGCTCGGTGCGTTGGCCCAGCTGACGTTCATGGTGGTCGGCCCGATGATCGACCTCGAAGTGTCCGCGCTTCAGGCAGGCACCTTCGGGGGGAGTTCGCCCTCCGGTTCCCCTCCGTCACCTGGGTGGCCGCAGCGGTGAGCAGTGTGTGCTCGTGGGGTGGTGGCTGCTGTGAGGAAGTACGGTCCCGCAGTGCTGTTGCTACTGGTCGACGCCGCAGTGCTGCGCATCTCGCTGTTCAGCGACCTCTGCCTCCGCTACGTCCAGGCAGGACTGCGTCCCTATCTGATCGTCTCCGGGGCGCTCTGAGCCTGCTTGGTCTGCTACGGGTCGCCGAGACCGCGCGAGCGGCGCGGAAGAACACTTCCGGCGCCGACGGGCACGGTCACTCCGCCGAGGGCGAATCGGGCCACGATCACTCCCACGCGGCCGGTCCGCGCGTCGCCCGGCTGCTCCCTCTCCCTGCCCTCGCCCTGCTCTGCTTCCCACCCCCGGCGCTCGGTTCGTACGGCGCGGCGCGGGAGGAAGCCCGCCGCGCCGAGGAGTACGTCGTCACGTTCCCCGCGCTGTCGGCCAGTGACCCGGTGGAGCTGAGTCCGGCCGGGTTCGGCTCCCGCGCCGCCTACGACAGCGGGTACTCGCCGAAGGGGCGCACGGTGCGCCTGACCGGGTTCGTGACCACGGGCGACGGCGGTACCTGACCCGCACAGGCGCGGACCCCGGCACGTTCGACGACCTGCAGGACACTAGGACCCGGCTCCTCGCCGCCGACTCCATGGAACGTGAACGGACCGCCCGCGAGATCAGCCGACGATACGGTGACCGTCTGCGCCGACTCGCGGAAGCCGACGACGGCAGCGGTGAGGCCCTGCGTGCTCTGCTGACCTCGTTACTACAACTATCGGCGTCCGCGGCAGACAGCTGGCGCACGGTGGACAACCGCATCGGCGGGGGAGTCCAGCACGGCCCCGTCGTCCAGTCGGGCACCGTTACTGGGCTGACCTTCCACGTGGATCACGTCGATCGCACGGATCGCCAGTAGTGCCGGCGCAGCGAGGGCACCGCGCGTTCCTGGACTCGGTCAGCCTGTTCCTGCCCAGCTCGGATGCTACGGGTGCCGTGACAACGCGAGTTGGCCGTCCCGAGGCAGCCGCGCAGCTACGCGATGCCCGATGGTCACGGCGCCCCGGATCCCATCCGGCGAGGTCGTCGTCATCGTCGGCATTGCGTCGAGCGACGGGGCCGGAACCGGCAGGATGTGTGCGTCGACCCAGGCATCCCGCGTCACCGCGTTGGCCCAGGAGTCGTCGATCGCGACGGAGCCGGGTACGTGACGCCGTGACAGAGCACCCAGTGCGGGGCGTCGTAGCCCTTTGACTGGCACAGCCCGATACTCCCGAACCAGCCAATGCGGCCACGTGTGGGTGGAGTTCGACAGCTCGTGAGGGCAGGGCACGCGCGTGTCCTGCCCTCACGTCGTCGAACGTCAGGAAACGGGGAACCAGGCCGCCAGGCGCTTGGCAATGACCGGTACATCGATGTTGTCCTGCGCGACGTCCTCGACGAACGGGCCGGCAATGGAGACGTGTGGCGGGACGGTACTGGCGCTGACGCCGTTGAACCGCAGGAAGACGCGCGTGGCGAGCCAGGCGGTGCGCTTGTTGCCGTCGATCAACGCGTGATTGCGGGCAACGGAGTGCAGCAGCGCCGCAGCCTTCTCGTGCAACGTGGGATACAACTCGGCCCCGAACACGTTCGTCCGGGGCCTCTCGATCGCCGACACCAGAAGACCCATGTCACGCACGCTGTGCTCGGTACCGTTGACCGTGCGGGCGATGACCAGGATCTCGTCGATCTGGATGTAGCGCACGTTCGTCACTTCAGGTAGTCCAGAATCTCCGCATCGCTGTCCATCAGCTCGGCCAGAACGTCATCGACCTTCAGCTCGGCCCGGTTCTGCGCGTCACGGATGGCCTCGATGGCAAGTTCCTGCTTGCTGCGGCCCTCCCGACGAGCCCGCTCGGTGAGCTTCGCGTCAAGGTCATCGGGGAGCCGGAGTGTCATCGCCATACACCCATGATACCTGACCGGTATCATGGGTGGCGCGTTCGAGCCGCGTCCCCTGAGAACGTGGGGTCCAAGGCGCCTGATGAGGAGGTGCAGCAGAGACTTCCGCTGCGAGCGTCATCCGAGCGTCAAGGATCTCCGAACGCCCCTCTCAAGGCGTCGCCGATGCAAGCACCTCGCTCATGAACCCGCAGGTCAGCGAGTTATAGAGATCGATCCGCCCGCTCGAGCCGCTGCACGGAGGGAAACAGGTCGAGCGACCCACCCGGACAACAAAAGCGCAGGTCAGGACCCCTTGCCCGCAGGCTCGAGGATCGCCACGCACTCCACATGATGCGTCATCGGAAACAGATCGAACACCCGCAGCATCCGCACCCGATACCCCCCGTCCCGGAAGTACCCCAGGTCCCGGGCCAGCGCCGCCGGGTCGCACGCCACGTACGCGATGCGCCGTGCGCCGAGCGACGAGAGGTGCGCCACCGTCTTGCGTCCCGCCCCCGCGCGCGGCGGGTCGAGGACGATGAGGTCGACCTCGTCGATCCCGGTGCGCGGCAGGACGGCCTCGACCTTGCCCTGTTCGATGCGGACGCGGTCGAAGCCGGCGAGGTTGTGCCGGGCGTCCTCGACCGCGCGCTTGCCGGACTCGATGCCGAGGACCGCGCCCGCCTCGCCGACGCGGTCGGCCAGTGCGCCGGCGAACAGCCCGACGCCGCAGTACAGGTCGAGGGCCATGTCGCCCTTGCGCGGCAGCAGGCCCTGCATGACCGCCGTCACCAGCGTGTCGGCGGCCTTCGGGTGGACCTGCCAGAAACCGCCGCTGCCCACCCGGTAGGTACGGCCGTCCGCGCGCTCGCGGACGAAGGGGCGGCCGTGGACGCGGTGGACGCCGCCGTCCTTCTCCTCGACGCGCATGACGGAGACGGGGCGGTCCAGTTCGACGAGGGGCAGGCGCGCGCCCGGCTTCGGGGTCAGGATGACCTGTCGGTCCTGCGAACCGGTCGCCGCGATCGCCTCGACGGACTCCATGCCCGTCCAGTCGCGCCGCTCGATGCCCAGTTCGCTGACGCCCTCGGCGGCGATCATGCAGTGGTCGATCGGCTGCACCTCGTGCGAGCGGTGCTTGCGCAGGCCCGCACGGCCCTCGTCGTCCACGGCGTACTGCACGCGCGTACGCCAGGACGGGACCTGGCCGGCGGGTACCTTGTCGCCCTCGGCCGGCATCACCGTGCCGTCCCAGCCGACCTCCTCGGGCGTGAGGCCCGCGAGGCGCTTCAGCTGCTCGGCGACGACCTCGCCCTTCAGGCGGCGCTGGGCGCCCGGTTTGGCGTGCTGCCAGTCGCAGCCGCCGCAGCGGCCGGGGCCGGCGAAGGGGCAGGGCGCCTCGATGCGGTCCTTGGAGGCCGAGAGGATCTCGACCGCGTCGGCGCGCAGGAATCGCGCGCCCTCCTCGCCCTCCGTCACGCGGGCGACGACCCGCTCGCCGGGCAGCGTGTGCCGGACGAACAGCACCTGCCCCTCGGACGTACGGGCGATGCAGTGGCCGCCGTGGGCGACGGGACCGACCTCGACCTCGTACTCCTCGCCGACCAGCGAGACCGCTGGGGACTCCGCCTGCGACTTCTTCGGTTCTGCCTGCATGGCGGGGTGACTCCAGAGAACGGGACGACAGGGACGGACGTCAAAGGACAACAGCCGTCCAGTCTACGTCGCCGAAGAGGAGTCCTTCGCCCGGTCCTGCTGGGCCGGGCCGCGCCGGACGGCTCCGGGAGCGTTCCAGTCCTGACGTTTGCGGGCCCGCCGCTTGGCGACCTCGGAGGACTGCAGCTGGTACGGCACGGACGTGACCATGACGCCCGGGGTGAACAGCAGGCGGCCCTTGAGGCGCAGTGCGCTCTGGTTGTGCAGCAGATGCTCGTACCAGTGGCCGACCACGTACTCGGGGATGATCACGGAGACCGCGTCGCGCGGCGACTCCTTGCGCAGGCTCTTGACGTACTCGATGACCGGCCGCGTGATCTCGCGGTACGGCGAGTCCAGCACCTTCAGCGGTACGTCGATGCCGCGCCGCTCCCACTCCTCGCGCAGCGCCTTGGTCTCCGCCGGGTCGACGTTGACGCTGAGCGCCTCCAGGGAGTCCGAGCGCAGCAGCTTGGCGTAGGCGAGGGCGCGCAGCGTCGGGCGGTGGATCTTGGAGATGAGGACGACGGAGTGGACGCGGGAGGGGCGGACCATGTCGTCGCCGGAGGCCTCCTCCTGGTCCTCGGGGGCCGCGATCTCGTCGGCGACGCGGTCGTAGTGCTTGCGGATCGCCGTCATCGTGGCGAAGAAGATGCACATGCCGAGCAGGGCGACCCAGGCGCCGTGCGTGAACTTCGTGGCCAGGACGACGACGAGCACCAGGCCGGTGAAGAACGCGCCGAAGGCGTTGATCACCCGGGAGCGGGCCATGCGGCGGCGTTCCGCCTTGTCCCGCTCGGTGGCCAGCAGGCGGTTCCAGTGGCGGACCATGCCGATCTGGCTGAGCGTGAAGGAGACGAACACGCCGACGATGTACAGCTGGATCAGGCGGGTCGAGTCGGCGCCGTAGATGAAGACGAGGAGCACGGCCGCGCCGGCCAGGAGCACGATGCCGTTGGAGAACGCCAGGCGGTCGCCGCGGGTGTGCAGCTGGCGCGGCAGGTAGCGGTCCTGGGCGAGGATCGAGCCGAGCAGCGGGAAGCCGTTGTACGCCGTGTTCGCGGCGAGGAAGAGGACCAGCGCGGTGGCGGCGGCCAGCACGATGAACAGGAAGCTGCCCTCGCCGAAGACGGCCTCGGCGACCTGCGAGATCACCGGGTGCTGGACATAGTCCCCGCCGAGCGGGACACCGTTGTGGATCAGGTCGGTGGCCGGGTTCTCGGACATGCGGACGTCGGTGGCGGAGGCCAGCGCGATGATGCCGCAGAACATGGTGACGGCGAGCAGGCCCATCAGCGCGAGGGTGTTCCCCGCGTTCTTCGACTTCGGCTTGCGGAAGGCCGGGACGCCGTTGGAGATCGCCTCGACGCCGGTGAGCGCGGCGCACCCGGAGGAGAAGGCCCGCAGGAGGAGGAAGATCAGGGCGAAGCCCGCCAGGCCCCCGTGTTCCGGTTTGATCTCGTAGTCGGCCGTCGGGGCCCGCATGGTGTCGTCGAGGACCAGTCCGCGGAACGCGCCCCACACGATCATGATGAAGACGCCCGCGACGAAGACGTACGTCGGGATCGCGAACAGCGTGCCCGACTCCTTCACGCCGCGCAGGTTCATCAGCGTCAGCAGCAGGATCACGGCGACCGCGCAGGAGACCTTGTGCTCGACGACGAAGGGGATCGCGGAGCCGAGGTTCTCGATGCCCGAGGAGATGGAGACGGCGACGGTGAGGACGTAGTCGACCAGCAGCGCGCTCGCCACCGTCAGGCCCGCCTTGGGCCCGAGGTTCGTGTTCGCCACCTCGTAGTCGCCGCCACCGCTCGGGTAGGCGTGCACGTTCTGCCGGTAGGAGGCGACCACGGTGAACATCAGAACGACGACCGCGACCGCGATCCAGGGGCTGAAGTGGTACGCCGACACCCCCGCGATCGACAGGACCAGCAGCACCTCGCCTGGCGCGTAGGCCACGGAGGACAGCGGGTCGGAGGCGAAGACGGGGAGGGCGATGCGCTTCGGCAGGAGCGTTTCCCCCAGCCGGTCACTGCGCAGTGCGCGCCCGATCAGAATCCGCTTGGGCACGTCGGTCAGTTTGGACACAACAGAGGATCGTAAGCGTTCGAACGGGCGCGCGCCCACCCGCCACCCCCGTCCCGCCCACCATCTGCTCTCCGGGTGAATTCGGGGGGTGGTGCGGCTACGGATTCCGCAGAACGAGGGGTTCCCATGCCTATATGACAAACACCGCCCGTCACCTGGCCGTTGTCGCCCCTGGAGGTCCCATGCACCTGACCGCAGAGCTGATCGGCGGCGCCGTCACGCTCGTGGGCCTCGGAATCCTCACCCTCGCCAGCATCCGCAGCATCGGCCGCAGGGGGTCGTCGGCCGAGGGGTGAGACGACTCCTGCGTCCACCGACAGCTTGCCGATACGTTGGGCGCGGACAGGGGAACCCGGCCCCGCGGGCCCGGAGACGGGCCCCGGAAGGCATCCGTGTCGGCGTTCACCGGCATGATGTTCCCCTGCGGCCCGCACACTGGCCGCGACGTGTCGCCAGGCGAGCCGAAAGAGAGACATGAGCAGGACATTCACTAAGGCCGACGGGTCCGCAGGAAGCGCGGTGTGAGGCGATGCACATTGTCATCATGGGCTGCGGACGCGTGGGTTCCGCGCTAGCGCAGAACCTTGAGCAGCAGGGGCACACGGTCGCCGTGATCGACCAGGACCCCACCTCGTTCCGACGCCTGGGTTCGTCGTTCGGCGGCCGCAGGGTCACCGGCATCGGCTTCGACCAGGACACCCTGCGCGAGGCGGGCATCGAGGAGGCCGGCGCCTTCGCCGCCGTCTCCAGCGGCGACAACTCCAACATCATCGCCGCCCGCGTGGCCCGCGAGATGTTCGGCGTGGACAACGTCGCCGCCCGCATCTACGACCCCCGTCGCGCCGAGGTCTACCAGCGCCTGGGCATCCCCACGGTCGCCACCGTCCGCTGGACGGCCGACCAGATGCTGCGCCGGCTGCTCCCCTCGGGCGCCGAGCCGCTGTGGCGCGACCCCACCGGCGGCGTTCAGCTCGCCGAGGTGCACACCTCGGCGTCCTGGGTCGGCCACAAGATCAGCCGGCTCCAGGAGGAGACCGGGGTGCGGGTGGCGTTCCTCACCCGGCTCGGGGAAGCCATCCTGCCCACCTCGCAGACCGTTCTGCAGGACGGTGACCTGGTGCACGTGATGATGCGCACCGACGAGGTCCACAAGGTCGAGGCGGCGTTCGCCAAGGGTCCCGAAGAGGAGGGCGGTCACTGATGAGGGTCGCCATTGCCGGAGCCGGTGCGGTCGGCCGTTCGATCGCCGGCGAGCTGCTGGAGAACGGCCACGAGGTCCTGCTCATCGACAAGGCGCCGACCGCCATCTCGGTCGAGCGCGTACCGATGGCGGAGTGGCTGCTCGCCGACGCGTGCGAGATCACGTCCCTGGACGAAGCGGCGCTCCAGCGCTGCAACGTCGTCATCGCCGCGACGGGCGACGACAAGGTCAACCTGGTCGTCTCCCTGCTGGCCAAGACGGAGTACGGCGTTCCGCGCGTCGTCGCCCGGGTGAACAACCCGAAGAACGAGTGGCTGTTCAACGAGTCCTGGGGCGTGGACGTCGCCGTCTCCACGCCGCGGCTGATGTCGGCCCTGGTGGAGGAGGCGGTGAGCGTCGGCGACCTGGTCCGGCTGCTGCGCTTCAGCCACGGCGACGCCAACCTGGTGGAGCTGACGCTGCCGGAGGAGTCGGCCCTGGCCGGCACCCGGGTCAGCGAGGTCGAGTGGCCCGAGGACACCTCGCTGGTCACCATCATCCGGGGCACCCGGGTGCTGACGCCGTCCCCGGACGACTCGCTGGAGGCGGGTGACGAGCTGCTGTTCGTGGCGGCGCAGGCCCGCGAGGAGCAGCTGGAGGACCTGCTGTCGGCGCGGCGGACCGACGCCGCGCGCTGACGTCCCGCGGTACGACGGTGGGGGGGCCCCGAGGTCTCCGG